>NZ_DAIOIA010000098.1:0-10567 GCF_036744435.1 Propioniciclava sp.
CTGGGACGCGGCACCCAGGAGGGCGAGCCGGATCTGGACGTGGTGGTGGTGAACGACCACGGCGGCGGGATCTTCGGCGGGCTGGAGCACGGCCGCGCCCCGCGCCCCCTGTTCGAGCGGTTCTTCGCCGCCGGACAGGTGCTCGATCCGTTGGCACTGGCCCGCGGCTTCGGTGCGCAGGCCGTTCGTGTGGAGGCGGCGGGGGTGGCTGAGGTGCTGGCGTCCTATGCGAGCGGGCGGCGCGTCGTCGAGGTGCCGTTGCCGCCCGTGTGAGGGGGCCGGTTCAGCTGGCGGCGATGAGCAGCACGCACAACATCAGCACGGTGCTGACCGGGACCATCAGCTTGCGCTGGCGACGGCTGCTCGACATGGCGTTGACGACGACCTGGATGGCGCCGTAGGCGAAGACGATCCAGGCCAGGCCTCGAATGACCGGGGAGTCGTGACCGGGCAGGACCTCGGCCCTGCTGAGGAGGATGACGGCCGTGGCGGCGTAGAGGAGGATCGCCCAGCGGGCGGCTTTGCGCACCGACGCCTTGGGCAGCCGCTCGCGACCGCCCCACAGGTACTCCCCGACGGGCTGCCCGAGCGCGACCATGGCCTGCATGGACGCCAGCAGGCATAACAAAAGCAGCGCCACCGCCAGGGGCACCACGATCATCACGTCTCCTGTCCGGTCCGCCGCGGTCGAGACGACGGGTCCACCCGCCCCAACCTAGCGGCGAACGTCCCCGAATGGGGACTTTACAATGCTGAGATCTTCTCAGGGACGCCGCCGCCGAGGGGCGCCGCCCCCAGGACCCGGCACCAGCCCGCCTCCCACCAGGTGAGCAGAAGTTCGTCCGCCCGGCCGCGAGCAGGCAGGAGCCCGGCGACCGATTCCCGGGTGGATTCCCGGGTCACCGAGGACCCCAGTCGATCCAGCGTCAGGTGCGGGGTGGGCTCGGCGCGGCCCCAGTAGGGGGCTACCTGCGGGGCCGCCGCCCGCGCTGCCGCCGTCAGCGCTGCGAAGCCCTCGGCGGGCTCGGGAACGAGGTGGACGACCCCATCGGGAAAGACGTCGAGTCGGCGCAGCACATACGAGAACGGCTCCACCGCGGCGGCGACGCGTTCCAGCAGGGCGCGCTCGGGCGGGCAGGGTGCCAGCACGGTGATGTGCGCGTGCGCAAAAAGCGGATCCGCCGAGACGAACGCGGGATCATAAAAGGCGGTGCGGTCGCGCACCCACTCCTCCAGGGCGGGGACGCCGATCAGCAGCACGGCGTGTCCTCTCACCGGGCCAGCCTGCCACAGCGCCGGACACTCCGACGGGAGGACCACCCCCAGCCCCGGCAGCACTCGGCAAGCGATTGCACTAGGGCCCACACGCTGCCACAACCTGGGTGATCGCACGAGTGGCCGGGCTCGAAGGCCGACATCGGCAGCATTTGGCAATCGTTTGCCAAACGGTATCGACTGGTCTAGCTTCGGCCTTGTGCGGGGCGCCGACGCCCCGACGGCCATCGCCACCAGCCACCGCGACAGGCGACCCGCACATCGAGATCGCTCGGCGAACAGGACCCAGCATGACGACACCACGAACAGGCGACACCAGCACCGCAGGGACGCCCCACGCGAGGATCGGGACGGCGATCATCGGGGCGGGCGCCATCGCCGCGACCCACGCCGCCGCGATCCACGCCACCCCCGACCTCGACCTGGTCGCCGTCGCCGCCCTCACGGTGGACCAGGCCCAGGCCTTCATCGACGCGCACCACGACGCGTGGCCCCGGGGTAACGTCCGGGCCACGACCGTGGACGAGGTCCTCCGCGACGAGCGCGTCCGACTGGTGTCGGTCTTAACACCCACCGGCACGCACGTGGACCTCGGCACGCGGGTGCTGCGCGCGGGACGCCACCTCGTCGTCGAGAAGCCCCTCGACGTCGACCTGGCCCGCGTCCAAGAGTTCGCGCGGATCGCGGAGGCCGCCCAGGAGGACGGGCTCGTGGCGGCGGCGGTCAGCCAGCATCGGTTCGATCCGGCCTCCGCGCAGGTCCGCGAAGCCATCGACGCGGGACGCCTCGGGCAGCTCACCTCGGCGGTCGCGTCGGTGGGCTGGTGGCGCAGCCAGGGTTACTACGACAAGACCGCCTGGCGCGGCACCTGGGAACAAGACGGCGGGGGCGCACTCATGAACCAGGGTGTCCACACCCTCGACCTGCTGCTGTGGTTCCTGGGCCTGCCCGTCCGAGTCCACGCGACCAGCCGCAGGCTCGCCCACGCGCGCATCGAGGTCGAGGACACCCTCGCCGCCGTCATCGAGTTCGCCTCGGGCGCGGTGGCCACCGTGCACGCCACGACGGCCGCCTATCCCGGCCTGGCGGCCCGGCTCCAGATCATGGGCTCGCAGGGAACCGCCGTCATCGAGCACGACAGCCTGGCCTATCTGCACGTGGCCGACGGCAGCGACGTCGGCGAGATGGGCCTCCACGGGGGCGGCAATCAGGCACCCCCCACCACCAGCAGCCGCCTGGACGCGACCGTGGCCTCCGCGGGTCACGCCCGGCAGTTCGCCGATGTCGCCCACGCGATCCGCCACGGCGTGCCGCCGCAGGTGAGCGTCCCCGACGCGGCCGCCGTGCTCACCACCATCCATGCCCTGTATCGGTCCGCGACGCTCCGGCGTCCGGTCGACCTCGCCGAACTCGCCCAGGACCCCGCGCCCCTGGCCTACCGCGTCGGCCCCTGACTGCCTGCCCCCTCACCCGAAGACACGACCCATCACGCAACGAAGGAGACACCACATGATCTACGAGCTGAACCACCTCGGCATCGTCGTCGAGGACCTCGCCGCCTCAGTTGACTTCTACACCAGCCACCTCGGAGCGGCGGTGGTCTGGAGCGCCCACGTGGAGGCCAGCGGCATGGACCTGGCCTATCTCCAGGTGGCCCAGGGCCTCGTCGAGCTGCTGTCCTTCCCCGACGGCGCCATGCCACTGGGGACCAACCACCTGGGGTTCTACAGCGACGACCTGGACGCCGACTACGCGCGGCTCGTCGCCGCCGGCGCCGCCTCGCTGGTCGCGCCCAAGGTCGCGGGCACGGGAGCCGGGCGTCAGGCTCTCGTGACCGATCCGGACGGAGTCGCCATCGAACTCCTCCAGCGCGACCTGCCGCTGCGCGCGGGCACCCTGCCCCACCCGCACATCCGCGCCATCGACCACGTCGCCTTGCAGGCCTCCGATCACGACCGCACCTTCGCCTTCTACACCGACCACCTCGGCATGTCGGTGGCCAAGCAACTGCCGATCCCCCAGCTGGACACGCACCTGACCTACCTGCACCACGGCGCCGACGTGGTCGAGATCCTGCCCGAGGTCCACGACGGACCCCGGCTGCACCACCTCGCGCTGATCGTGGACGACGTGGCGGCAGCGCTGGCCTACGCCGAGGAGCGGGGGGCCACGATCCACGAGGCGGCGCATCCCGCCGCTGGCGGGGTGGGCAGCGTCGGGGCCCTGATCGACCCCGATCAGACGGTGATCGAGTTCATCGACCGTCCGCCGGTCCTCGCCGGCTGACCTCCCCTCCGGTGTGCCGCTGCCCGGGCGTCCCCGGCCGAGGCGGCGGCACACCGGTATCGTGAGCCGCCGAGGCTCGCACAGGAGGCAGATGCCCATGCCGACCCCTGATGGTCCGCGTTCACCGCTCGGTGCCGCCCCGACGATCTACGACGTGGCCAGGCTCGCAGGCGTGAACCCCTCCACCGTCTCGCGCGCGCTCAACTCCCCCGGCCGGGTGAACGCGAAGACCGAGGCACGCGTCCGGGAGGCCGCGGAGGAACTGCGCTATCGCACCAACCCGCTGGCGCGGGCGCTGCAGTCGGGCAGGACGAACGCGCTGGGATTGATCCTGCTCGACATCACCAACCCGATCATCGCCGGGATCATGCGTGGCACTCAGCTGATCGCCGAGCACGGCTACACGCTGATCCTGGGCGAGTCCCAAAACAGTGGCGCCGTCGAACGTGTCGCCGCCGAGAAGATGCTGCCGAGCGTGGACGGGCTGATCCTCGCCGCCACCCGCCTGCAGGACGCCGATCTGGCCGAGTTGAACCAGCAGCGGCCCCTCGTCCTGATCAACCGGGAGGTGCCGGGGGTCGCCTCCATCCACGGCCCGGTGGAGCCCGGGTTCGACGAGGCGGTGGCGCACCTACACCTGCTGGGGCATCGTCGCATCGTCTATCTGTCGGGCCCGAAGGACGCCTGGATGAGCCGGCAGCGGACCGAGATCCTTCAGGAGGTGGGCGCCCGCCGCGGCGTCGAGATCGAGGTGGTCGGCCCCAACGAGCCCACACTCGAGAACGGCATGCGCGCTCTCACCACGCTGGTGGCGCACGATGCCACGGCAGCGATCACCTACAACGACATGATGGCGATCGGGCTCCTGCAGGCGGCCCGCAAGCAGGGCCTGGAGGTGCCCCGGGACCTGAGCATCATCGGGTTCGACGACATCTTCGGCTCCGATTTCACGTGCCCTCCGCTCACCACCATCAGGGTGCCCGCCACACACCTGGGCGAGTTGGCGGTGCGGCGCCTGCTGTCGATCATCGAGGGGACCGAGCCGCCTTCCGACGACGACGCCCCGGCAACCTCCCTGATCGTGCGCGAGTCGACGGGCCGCCCCCGCTCGCGCTAGCGCCGACTCGCCGGGGCGGATCACGCCACCCGGGCCCGCCGGCGCCCGCAGGGCACCGGCGAGCCCGAGAAAACTCAGGCGTGACGGATGGTCATCATCGCGATGGCGTCGCCGTCTGGGAGGAACGTGAACCGGGAGCGGCCGTTGGCGTGCTGGGATCGCCAGTCGCCGATCACGGTGACCCCGGCGTCGTCGACCTCGACCTCCTCCACGGTCAGGACGCCTCGGGCGCCGAGGAACTCGACGTCACTCCAGGCCTTGATCGCCTGGCGTCCGGTGAACAGTCGCCCCCAGTCGTCGACGACCCCCTCAGGAGTGAAGGCGTCGAGGAAGGCCTGCTCGTCGTGCCCGTTGACGGCCGCGAGGAAGCGGGCGATGTTCTCGGGAACAGTGGGTGTCGTCATGGTGGATCCCATCGTTGATCAGCGGGTGGTGTAGCCACCGTTGGCGAACAAGGTCTGGCCGGTGATCCAGCCGCCGTCGGTGGCGAGGAAGAGCACGATGGGGGCGATGTCCTCGATGCGGGTGAGGCGGTTTCCCATCGCTTGGGACTGGTGGAAGGCGACCCGCTCGGGGGTCTCCTGGCCGTAAAAGAACGGGGTGTCCATGGGGCCGGGCGCCACGGCCGTCACCGAGATGCCGCGGTCGGCGAACTCCTTGGCCGCCGCGCGGGTGAAGTGTTCCACGGGCGACTTGGAACCCGCGTAGGTGGAGTAGCCGTCGGTGAATGCGGCGAGCAGCGAGGTGACGATGGTGATGATCCGGCCGCAATCGTTGAGCCGCCGCCCCGCCTCCTGGAGGAAGAAGTAGGCCGTCTTGGCGTTGATGTCGAACATGGCGTCGTAGTCGGCCTCGGTGGTATCGAGGATGGGTTGGCGCAGCACCTTGCCGACGGTGTTGATGGCCACGTCGAGCGGCCCGATCGCCGCTTCGGCGTCGGCGAAGAGCTGGGCGACGGCGGCGGGCGAGGTGAGGTCGCCTTGCCACAGCGTGGCGGTGACGCCCGCGGCGCGCACGTCGGCGAGCGTCTGCTCAGCTTCGGCCCGGCTGGCCTCGGAGTTGTAGTGCAGGGCCACATTGGCACCGCCGGCCGCGGCCTGGCGCGCGATGAGTCCGCCCAGGTTCTTGCCACCTCCTGCGATGAGAACGTTCTTGCCCGCGAGGGGTAATCGGTCATGACGCTCCTTAGCGTTGATATGTAGCCCTATATCGGTGCTACAGCACGTAATGTAGCACCGTGCATGAGAAGCGGGACAGCGATACACGGGAGCGGCTGATCACCGCGGCTGCGACGCTGGTCGCTGCCGCCCCGGGGGAGGACTTCTCGCTCCGGGCGGCCTGCGATGCCGCAGGCGTGACCATGCCGACCGCCTATCACTTCTTCGGCTCCAAGCAGGGCCTCATCGACGCGCTCGTCGAGCGGGGATTCGAGCAGTACCTGACGGCGAAACAGGCCACCGAATCCACCGGGGACCCCATCGGGGACATCCGTGCGGGCTGGGACGCCCACGTGACGTTCGGGCTGGCCCACCCGGGCCTGTACACGCTGATGTATGGGCAGGTGCGCCCCGGCCACTACCCCGCCAGCCACGCGGCGCCCACGCGCCACCTGGCCGAGCTGACGGCGCGCGCCGCCGCGCAAGGACGCCTCGCCGTGACCCCTCAGGCGGCGGCCGCGCACGTGCTGGCCACTAATGTGGGCGTCACCCTGCGTCAGATCGTCCTGGAGGCCCCCGATCCGGACCTGAGCGCGGCTGTGCGGGACGCCACCCTCGCCGCCATCACCGGGGCCCACCGCGACCAGGACCCGTTCAGCGCCGCCATCGAGGCCGCATCCGCAGCTCCCGACACGCTGGGCGCCGAGGAGACGCGCCTGCTCATCGCCTGGCTAGGCAGGCTCCGCGACCGCACCTCCCGGTGAGGCCAGCCAACGACCGTCCACCTGCGGGAGGCCACCCACGGCGACGCGTTGCTGGACGCCTCGTAAGCTCGCTGCATGGCAGTCGTGAAGATCAACGCAATCTCCGTTCCCGCCGGCGCCGGCCCCGAACTGGAGGCCCGGTTCGCGGCCCGCAAGCATGCGGTCGACGCCGAGCCGGGATTCCAGGGATTCCAGCTCCTGCGCCCCGTTCAGGGCGATGACCGCTACTTCGTGGTGACGACGTGGGAGGACGAGGAGTCGTTCGCGCGGTGGCGCGACAACCGCGCCGATGCCGCCCACTCGGGCCCCGGGACGCGTCCCGTCGCCAACGGTGCCGAACTGCTGGAGTTTGAGGTCGTCGAGCTCTGATCCAGCGACGACCTCACCTTCGACGAGGGTGGGGTCCACGGGGCGCGGCGGCAGCGGACGCACCAGCATGTAGAGGCCGATCAGCCCTGCCGCCGCCCCGAACACCACGCCACCGAGCCCGGTGACGCGCGGATCCGCGCCCCCGTCGTTGGCGAACGATATGAGGGCGGTCTGGGTGAGGACGAGCAGCACCAGCGCCCCGGCGAGGTTGCTCAGCTTGATGACCTCCACCAGCAGATCGGCACGCCGTCGCGCCGACACGATCCCCGAGATCGCCAGCCCCAACTCCGTGAACGTCAGCGTGGCGATCGCGATCCCGGTGTACTTGTCGTAAGTCTGGACCTCACCACCGCCCACCATCATCGCCGCACAGCTCACGACGTAGAGCGCCGCGATCAGGAGCACCGCTCCTCCGGCCACCCGGTAGACCTGGCGCTGCCAGCGATCCGGATCCAGATGGCGGCCTCGGGGGTGGGCGGCGCGCTCGCCTCGATGCGCGTCCACCACCAGGATCTTCGCGACCGCCAGCCCGACGCTGAAGGCGGCGTTGGCGATCCAGAACAGCGACGCCGTGGCGAGCAGTGCTGCCACCACCTTCCACGTGGCCATGACCAGACTCGTGCCGATCGACCACTGCGCGAACAGCACGGTGCGTCCCCGCAGGTCGCGCCACCGCAGCACGACCAGCGTCAGTACCCGGCGCGGGCGCGCTCCGCGTCCCGGGACCTGCCCGGAGGTGAGCGGGGACACGGCGCTGCGGGGTTCGTTGAGTCGGTCGTGAGGCACCCTGCGATCCTCGCCGCAGTCGGGCGCTGGGCCGTCCTCCCTCCGGGGCATCTTTGCCTACTGCGAATGCGGTAGACGGTCGGTGCAGCCAGACGATGTGCGCGGCCGCGTCACGAAGAAAGCTGGTGGTCATCGAGATCGTGCCGCAACGAAAGGGGCCCGCATGACCATGCATCGCCCAGCAACCCAACGCCGTCCCGGCCTGATCGTCGCCGTGTTGGCGATGACCGGAGTGGTCGCCACCGGCATCCAGACGCTCATCGTCCCGCTCCTGGGGCAGCTGCCCTCCTTGCTGGACGCCTCCGCAGCCGACACCGCCTGGGTGGTGACCGTGACCCTGCTCACCTCCGCGGTCGCCGTTCCCATCTCGGGACGCCTGGGCGACATGCTCGGCAAGCGGGCCGTCATGATCGCCAGCCTGGTCCCGCTCATCGCCGGTTCCGTGGTGTGCGCCCTGTCGGTGTCGCTCGGGGCGATGGTGGTCGGACGCGGGCTGCAAGGCCTGGGGCTCGGCGTCGTACCGCTGGGCATCAGCCTCCTGCGCGAGGTGATGCCGCCGCAGCGGATAGGGTCGGCGGTCGCCACCATGAGTGCCTCGATGGGGATCGGGGGCGCCCTGGGCTTGCCGTTCGCCGCGATCGTCGGACAGACGACGAACTGGCGCATCATGTTCTGGACGTTCGCCGGGCTCGCCGTCGTGGCCCTGGCGCTGCTCGTGTGGATCGTGCCCGCGGGCCATCGCCCCACTCCGCGCCCCCGGTTCGACACCCGCGGGGCGGTCGGACTCTCGCTGGGGCTGGTGAGCCTCCTGCTGGGGATCTCCAGGGGGGCGTCGTGGGGCTGGCTGTCGCTGCCGACCCTCACGTGCGCCGGGCTAGCCGTGGTGTGCCTGTCCTTGTGGGCCGCCCACCAGCTCCACGCCGGCGCGCCGCTGGTGAACCTGCGCAGCTTGTCCGACCGCCGGGTCGCCCTGGCGAACCTCGTCGGGCTGCTGATCTCGTTTTGCACCTACCCGTTGTCGTACGTGATCCCCCAGATCCTGCAACTGCCCGCCTCCACCGGCTACGGCCTGGGGCAGTCCATGGTGGCCATGGCCCTGTGGTTGGCGCCGGGTGGCCTGGCGATGCTCGCCATCGCGCCGGTGAGTGCCCGCCTGTCGGCCCGTTTCGGACCGCGGACGACGCTGAGCCTGGGCGCCCTCGTGATCGCAGCCGGCTACGTGTCGACCTGGTGGCTCATGGGTTCTCCCTGGGGCCTCATGATCGTGGTGGCACTGTGCAATGTCGGCGTCGGCATGGCCTACGCGGCGATCCCGTTGATCCTCATGGACGCCGTTCCTCCCGCCGAGACGGCCTCGGCCAACGGCTTCAACACGCTGTGCCGCGCCATCGGGACGAGCGTCGCGGGTGCCGTGATCGGCGGGGCGCTGGCCGCGTCCGCCACGCAGGTGGACACGTTCACGGCGCCCTCGGCGCCCGCCCTCCACGCGGTGCTTCTCGTCGGGGTCGGGCTGGGTGGGCTCGCCTGCCTGCTCGCCTGGGCGATCCCCCGCGCACCTCAGACCGGCTCCCCCGCCCCCGCCCTCGTCGGCGCAGGACAGGGCACCCGTTCCTGATCGTGACGGGCTGGCGCAGCGTCGACGGCCCGTCCCCATCCCCCACCCACACCCGAGAGGAGGAGTGTCATGACTCGCATCATCGTGATCGTGTCGGCCGTCGCCGCGGTGGCCGCCGCCGCGTTCTTCGTCAGCAAGCGTCGTTCACAGGACGCCTGATCCCCGCCCAGCAACGAGAGAGGAGCACCGTCATGGGTGTCGTCGTGGTCGTGATCGCTGCCATCGCCGTCGTCGTCGTGATGCGCAAGCGTGGCTCAGCGTCATCGTGATCCTGTGCAGGGTCGGGCCGCCTTCACCGGGCGGCCCGATCGTCGCGTCTAGGGGCGGATCCCGGCGAGCACCGCGTAGGACACCAGTTGCGCGCGATCGCGGGCGCCGACCTTCATCATGGCGCGGTTGGCGTGCGTCTTGACGGTGTAGGGGGACAGGAACAGGTCGGCGGCGATCTGCTCGTTGGTCAGGCCGGTCACGATCGCGGCGACGATCTCCCGCTCGCGCGGGGTGAGCCCCTCGAACCGGGCCGCAGCGGCCCGGTCGACGTGGATGTCACGATCCTCGGCGACGTGGTCCACGAGCGCGTCCACGGCCGTCGGCGACAGGGCACGTCCGCCGTGGGCGACGCGGAGGATGCCGTCGGTGAGTTCGGTCGGGCTCGCGCCCTTGCTGAAGAACCCGTCGGCGCCCGCGCGGAGCGCCGCGAGCACGAACTCGTCCTGATCGAAGGTGGTCAGGATGAGGATGGGGAGCTGCGGGGCGGGGTGTGTGGCCCGGATGCGGCGGGTGGCTTCGACCCCGTCGATGCCGGGCATGCGGATGTCCATGAGCACGACGTCGACCTCAGCGTCGCTCAGCAGCCGGATCGCGGCCAGCGCGTCGCCGCTCTCGGCGACGACCTGCAGGTCGGGGTGGGCGTCGATGATGACCCGCAGCCCGGCACGGATCATCTCCTGGTCGTCCACGATCAGGACTCGGATCATCGGGGGCTCCCCTCGGTAGCGGGCAGTTCGGCGCGCACAGAGAACACCGTGCCGTCGACGTGTGCGGTCAGGCGGCCCCCGGCGGACGTGGCGCGTTCGCGCATCCCCACGTGGCCGTTGCCGCCCCCGGAGGTGTCGCGGCCGTCGGTGCGGCGCAGGTTCACCACGTCGATGGTGACCGCGTCCGGGCCGACGTCGACGCGCAGGGCGATGCCGCCTTG
>NZ_DAIOIA010000098.1:10667-11734 GCF_036744435.1 Propioniciclava sp.
TCCAGGTCGGCGGAGGCCGCGTCGGGGTCGGTGGCGAGGTGCACCTGGGCGGCACCCAGATGCATGCTGACCACGGCGATCTCGTGGCCGATGCTGTCGTGGAGGTCACGGGCGATCCGGACGCGCTCTTGGGCGACGCTGCGCTCGGCGACGGCGGCCCGGGTGGCGATGGCCTCCTGGGTGCGGGCGCTGAGTTCCTCGAAGTACTGGCGTTGACCGCGGATGGCGCTGCCGGAGGCGGCCATGAGCAGGCCAGCGGCGGCGGCGATGGAGGCTTCGGCGTTCGCCTGCACGGACAGCGTGCCTCCGTACCAGCCGACCGCGCCGAGGTTGGCCGCGGCGATCACAACGCCGGTCAGGAGCCCGGGCAGCCCCCGCAGAGTCAGCAGGAAGGCTCCGAAGCAGGCGATGGACCAGTTGTGCGTCGGGAGCCATCCCAAGGCGGACGCGACGAGCGGACCGAGGGCGAACAGCACGAGGGCGGCGTAGGGCTGGATCCGGTAACTGAGGATCACCGCGAGGCTGACGACGGCCGCCGCGACCAGCCCGGCGAGGCTGCCTTCACGCAGGGCGACCAGATACTCCACCAGGACGGCCAGGCCGAGGACGACCAGGGTCACGATCTCCAGGGCGCGGGTCCCCCGCACCCACACGGGCATCCGGGGCGGCGCGTCGGCTCCCGTCGTCCTCATCACCCCAGTATCCCCGCGCGTGCCCGCGCCCGGCGTCGTCTCAACGCAGTACATGCAGTGCCTGCACGCGGACGACGACGCGGCACGTCCCGATCACCACGATGGAGGTGTTGGCACGAACGGTCGCGACGACAGGAGAACATCATGACCGACACCCTCACGGGCTTCACCCCGTACGAATACCGCACCCTGCAGGTCGCCCCCGAGCAGGAGCCGCTGTACAAGGACACCTTCGCGAACTTCGGGTGGATCGTGGAGAAGGAGACCGCCGGCCGCCCGGGCACGACCACGATGGCGCTGCAGGTGAAACGGGATCGCCGCCTCCCCAACCGGCAGGTCATCAACGAGTTGCAGCGCCAGGCCGAGGACGCGCTG
>NZ_DAIOIA010000099.1:0-11450 GCF_036744435.1 Propioniciclava sp.
TGGAGGCACACCCGTCGCGGCGACAGGTACGTCACCGTGATCATCGACCTCACCCCAGTGCGAGATGGCACCGGCCCGGCACGGCTGCTGGACATGGTCGAAGGACGCTCCAAGCAGGCGTTCAAGACCTGGCTGGCCGACCGCCCGCAGGAGTGGCGCGACGGCGTGGAGGTGGTCGCGATGGACGGCTTCACCGGGTTCAAGACCGCCGCCGTCGAGGAACTGCCCGACGTGGTGACCGTGCTAGATCCCTTCCACGTCACGCGCCTCGCTGGCGAGGCGCTCGATGAGTGCCGACGGCGAGTTCAGCAGGCCATCTGTGGGCACCGCGGCCGCAAGGGCGACCCGCTCTATGCCGCCCGCCGGACCCTGTCCACCGGCGCCGACCTGCTCAACGACAAGCAGAAGGACCGACTGGACACCCTGTTCGCCGACGACGCCCACGTCGAGGTCGAGGTCACCTGGAGCGTCTACCAGCGCATGATCGCCGCCTACCGCCACGAGAACCGGCGCCACGGCCGCGAGCTGATGGCCCGGCTCATCGACTCGATCAGCACCGGCGTCCCCAAGGCCCTGGTCGAGATCACCAAGCTCGGCAGGACGCTGAAGAAGCGCGCCGCCGACGTCCTGGCCTACTTCGACCGGCCCAGCACCTCCAACGGGCCCACCGAGGCGATCAACGGCAGGCTCGAGCACCTGCGCGGCTCGGCGCTGGGGTTCCGCAACCTGACCAACTACATCGCCAGATCCCTGCTCGAGACCGGCGGGTTCAGACCCCGACTACACCCTGGATTCGGATGAGCCTTGCCGGTAACGTTCTGCAAGGAAGGCGCGGTCTTGGACGCGGCGAGGTGCGCGAAGAGTGGGGGCACGCTCGCCCGGCTCCGATCGTGGCGCAGCCTGCCGACCACCCTGGCTCATCACCCACTCACATGTGAAAAACAGCGGGCCGAGAGGAGATCCATCGATGATCGTTCCCAGGTACTACGAGGACTTGGCCGTTCTGCACGAGAACACGCTCCCGGCACGTTCCTACTACATCCCGAGTTCCACGCCGCTCGACCCCGGTCCGGAGGCTCGTGACTCCTCCGATCGTCTGCAGCTGCTGAACGGTGAGTGGTCGTTCCGGTACTTCGAGAGCATCCACGAGCTTCGGGACCACTTTCTACGAGCGCGACTTCCCCGCGGGCGGTTTCGATCGTGTGCCGGTGCCGAGCACGTGGCAGCACCAGGGCTACGACCACCACCAGTACACGAACATCCGCTACCCCTTCCCGCTCGATCCGCCGTTCGTCCCGCAGGACAATCCGTGCGGCGCGTACGTCCACGAGTTCGAGTACACGCCCAGTGAAAACGCCCCGAGCTCTCATCTCACCTTCGAAGGCGTCGACTCCTGCTTCTACGTGTGGCTCAACGGCAAGTACGTCGGCTACAGCCAGGTCTCGCACGCCACCGCCGAGTTCGACGTCACCGAGATCATCGAGCCGGGCACCAACCGCCTGGCCGTCCTTGTACTCAAGTGGTGCGACGGCAGCTACCTGGAAGATCAGGACAAGTTCCGCGTCAGCGGGATCTTCGGCGACGTCTACCTGCTCTCGCGGCCGGCCTCCGTCCTCTTCGACCACTTCACCACCACGACGATCGACACGACGGGGGCCACGGTCGAGATCCGGGGGCTCTACCGCGGCAAGTCCGTGCCGACCTCCGCCGAACTCACCGACGCCGATGGGACGCGCGTCGCAAGCGGTGAGTTGCAGGAGTTCTCCGGCGACGACACGTACACCCACCGGGTCCAGCTGCGCGTTGAGGACCCGCAGCTGTGGACCGCCGAGAATCCTTACCTCTATACCCTCACCCTCACCTCACCGCAGGAGGTCGTCACCGACCGCGTCGGCATCCGTGAGATCACGGTCGTGAATGCCGTCGTCCACGTCAATGGGCAGCCGATCAAGCTGCGCGGCGTCAACCGCCACGACTCCGACCCGGTCACCGGCCCGGCCATCGACCTCGATCACATGAAAACCGACCTGCGGTTGATGAAGCAGCACAACATCAACGCGGTGCGCACCGCTCACTATCCAAACGCGCCGCGCTTTTACCAGCTGTGCGACGAATATGGATTCTTCGTCATGGGCGAGGCCGACAACGAGAGCCACGGCACCCAGTTTCAGTTCCTGGAGGACCCCTCCTTCGCGAATCAGGTCGAACACTGGAACGAGCCGATCGCGGACAACCCCGAGTGGATCGAGGCGACCCTCGACCGCACCCGACTTTGCGTCATCCGTGAGAAGAACCGCCCGAGCATCGTCATGTGGTCGGCGGGCAACGAGGGCGCATACGGGTGCACTTTCGAAGCCGCGCTCGCGTGGATGGCCGAGTTCGACCCCACCCGCCTTACGCACTACGAGAGCGCCTTCTACCGTAACAGCAAGCGGAAGTACGACTACTCGAACATCGACCTCTACAGCCGGATGTACCCCGCGCTGCACGAGATTCACGAGTACCTCGATTCCGACCCGGACAAGCCGTTCATCCTCGTGGAATACAGCCACGCCATGGGCAACGGCCCCGGTGACCTCGAAAACTACTGGGAGATCATCCGGGCCGACGAGCGCATGTGCGGCGGCTTCGTGTGGGAATGGTGCGACCACGCCGTCTACAAGGGCAAGGCCGACAACGGCAAGGACATCTATTTCTATGGCGGTGACCACGGCGAAGACATCCACGACGGCAACTTCTGCATGGATGGTCTCGTCTACCCCGATCGCACGCCCCACACGGGTCTGTTGGAGCTCAAGAACGTCCACCGGCCTGTCCGCGTCCTCGGGTTCGACCAGCACACCGGCCGGCTCACCCTGCGCAACGACATGGACTTCACCGATCTGCGCGATCACATCTACCTGACCTGCGGAGTCGTTTGCGACGGCGAGGTGGTCAAGACTGTGCGCGTCGATCTCGACGAGAGCGTGCCGCCGCGGTCCGAGACAACCGTGACGCTCACGCCGACCGTGCCCGAGGCGGGCACCTGCCACCTGCTCGTGACGTCTCATCTGAAGGGCGAGGTGCCATTCCTCACGGAGGGGCATGAGCTCGGCTTCGACGAACTCGAACTGACCACCGCCGATGGACGCAACCAGAGGGCGGTCGCTCTCCTGGAGGGCACCGAGCCGGGCTCGGGCCGGTTGCGCGTCACCGAGGACGCCTCCTCCATCACCGTCGAGTCCGCGGCGTTCCGGTACGCCTTCGACACGCGCACAGGGCTGCCCCAGACCATGACCCTCGGCGGTCGGGATCTGCTCGATGCTCCCGCGCAGATCAATATCTGGCGGGCACCGACGGACAACGACATGAACATCAAAGCCGAGTGGAGACGCGCCCACTACGACGCCGCCTCGGCACGCGCCTACTCCGCAAGCGTCGAGCCAGGCGCGGATGCGGTGACGCTCACCTTCCCCCTCGCGGTCGTGGCGCCCACGATCCAGCCGATCCTGAAGGTGGAGGCCGCCTGGCACGTGAACACCTCCGGTGCGGTGCAGGCGTCCCTCTCAGTGAGGCGTGACCCTGCCTTTCCGTCGCTGCCCCGCTTCGGGATCAGGCTGTTCCTGCCTAAGGAGATGTCGCAGGTTACCTATTGCGGCTTGGGTCCGTTCGAGAGCTACGTCGACAAACGCCGAGCTTCCCATCACGGCCTCTTTAGCTCCGACGTCTTCCGCCTGCACGAGGACTACCTGCGTCCGCAGGAGAACGGCAGCCACGCGGACTGTGACTACGTCATCGTGGCCGGAGGCGGTCTGTCCCTCACCGCCGTGGGGAGCGAGACCTTCTCCTTCAACGCCTCCCCTTACACGCAGGAAGAGCTGGCGAGACGTGCCCACAGCTATGAACTCGTACCGGCGGGCAGCACCGTTTTGTGCCTGGACCACGCCAACGCCGGGATCGGGTCCAACAGCTGCGGTCCTGAACTCCTCGAAAAGTACCGCGTGGATGCCGAGACGTTCCGGTTCGACATCACCCTGATTCCCACCATCGAGCAGTGAACTAGTGAAGGGTCACAACGACGTGCCTGCCACCCAAGAGAAGACGTACCTCAAGTGGTACAACAAGATCGGTTATGGATCGGGCGATGTCGGCGGGAACGTCGTGTATGCGTTCCTGTCCGCGTTCGTCATGATCTACCTCACCGATGCCGTGGGCTTGAACCCAGGCATCATCGGCACATTGATCATGGCCTCCCGGCTTTTCGACGGGGTCAGTGACCTCTTCTTCGGAAACCTCATCGACCGCACGCACACGAAGATGGGCAAGGCACGTCCGTGGATGTTCTGGGCGTACTTCGGTTGCGCCGCCACGCTCATCGCCACCTTCGCGATCCCGACCAACGTCGGCCAGACCGCGCAATACGCCTGGTTCTTCATCGCCTACACGCTGCTGAACGCGGTCTTCTTCACGGCCAACAACATCGCCTTCTCGGCGTTGACGGCGCTCATCACCAAGAACGGTGCCGAGCGTGTGCAGATGGGCTCCATCCGCTTCATGTTCGCCTTCGGGACGAGCATGCTCATCCAGACCTTCACCGTCGCAGGTGTGCAACAGTTCGGTGGCGGCGCCGAGGGCTGGCGCACGATCGCCATCATCTACGCCGTGATCGGGCTAGCCGTGAACTCGCTGTCGGTGTTCTCGGTGCGCGAGCTTTCGCGCGAGGAGCTTGCGGACCGGCCGGGCGCCCACCATGACCCCGCGGAGCTCGCCGAGGTGGAGGTGACCAGCTTCAAGGAGGCCGCGAAGCTCGTGGTGGCCAACAAGTACTACCTCATCATCCTACTCGTGTTCCTCCTGGCGCAGATCTTCACCGCGACGCTCAACATGGGGATCTACTTCATGACGTACATCCTCGGCGACGCGAACCTTCTCGGAGTCTTCGCGTGGGCGATCAACGCGCCGTTGATCATCGGTCTGCTCTTCACCCCGTTCCTCGTGAAGCGGTTCGGTGAGATGTACCGGGTGAACATCACCGGGTATGTGATCGCGGTCGTCGGCCGGCTCGGTGTTCTCGTCGCGGCGTACATGGGCAGCATTCCCCTCATGCTCCTCTTCGCGGGCCTGGCCTCGCTCGGGATGAGCCCGCTGCAAGGCACGTTGAACGCACTGATAGCCGAGGCGTCCGAGTACACCTACCTCACCAAGAACCGGCGCATCGATGGGGTCATGTACTCCTGTACCTCGTTCGGCGTGAAGCTGGGCGGCGGAATCGGGACGGCACTGGCAGGATGGCTGCTCGCATGGAGTGGCTACGTCGGTGGTGCGGACACGCAGCCGGAGTCCGCGCTGCAGATGATCAGCTTCATGTACCTGTGGATCCCGGCCATCATGAACTTCATCATCCTGCTGCTGCTGACGCGCCTCGACGTGGAGAAGGCCAATAGGAGGGTCAAGGCGGAGATCGCCGTCACCGCGTGACGCCTCGACCCACGACACCACCGACTTACCCATCTCAAGAGATGAAGGAAATGCATCCATGATCGCCACTGCTCCGCTGTCGGAGTTCTTCGAGGGGTTGTTCGGCGTGGAGCCGTCCGGGTTCTGGGCGGGGCCGGGTCGGGTGAACCTGATCGGTGAGCACACCGACTACAACGACGGGCTCGTGCTGCCGTTCGCGATCGACCGATGGGCGGTGGCTGCCCTGCGGTTGCGGTCGGACCGGACGATCCGGCTGGCCACCGACTACGTCGACGGTGTCGTCGAGACCACCCTGGACCGGATCGGACCCGCTGGGCTGTCGGGCTGGTCGGCCTACCCGCTGGGCGTGGTGTGGGCGCTCGGCGAACACGGCGCCGACCTGACGGACCTGCCCGGATTCGACCTGGCCCTGACCTCGGACGTGCCGGTCGGGGCGGGCTTGTCATCGTCGGCAGCGATCGAGAGTGCGGTCGGGATGGCGCTCAACGAGGCGTGGCAGCTGGGCCTCGATCGACAGACCCTCGCCCGCGTCGGGCAGCGTGCCGAGAACGTGGTCGTGGGCGCGCCGACCGGCATCATGGACCAGTCGGCATCCCTACTGGGCGCACCGGACTGTGCGGTGTTCCTCGACTGTCGGAGCCTGGACGCCGAGGTCGTGCCGTTGGGCCTGGACGCCGCCGGTATCGAGGTCCTCGTGGTCGACACGCGCGTCAGCCACGCCCACGCCGACGGCGGCTACGCCTCCAGGCGCACCGCCTGTGAGGCGGGCGCCCGGATCCTGGGCGTTCCCATGCTCCGCGACGTGACGGTCGCCGACCTCGACCGGGCCCGCACCCTGTTGGATGACGTGACGTTCCGCCGGGTGCGGCACGTGGTGACCGAGAACCAACGCGTCCTCGACACGGTGCGCCTGCTGCGCCACGAAGGCCCGTCGGCGATCGGCGCGTTGCTGGACGCTTCGCACGCGTCCATGCGCGACGACTTCGAGATCTCCACCCCGGAGCTGGACCTGGCCACCGACGTCGCCCGCGCCCATGGTGCGATCGGTGCGCGCATGACCGGAGGCGGGTTCGGCGGCTGCGTGATCGCCCTGGTGCCTGTGGACGCCGTCGCGACGGTGACCGACGGCGTCCGGGAGGCGTTTGCCTCTGCTGGGTTCACGGAGCCGGGCATCTTCACCGTCCGCCCGGTGGCCGGCGCCGGCCGGATCGAGGTGACGCCATGACGTCGTGGCTGGTGACCGGTGGGGCGGGCTACATCGGCTCTCACGTGGCCCGGGTGTTCGCCGAGCGGGGCATCGGCGTCGTCGTGGTGGACGACCTGTCCAGCGGACACCGGGAGTTCGTCGACCCCGGCGTCCCGTTCGTGGAAGGGTCGATCCTGGACGGCGACCTGCTCGGTCGCACGTTCGCCGCGCACGACGTTGAGGGCGTGATCCACATCGCCGGCTTCAAGTACGCCGGCGAGTCGGTCAAGCGTCCGCTGCACACCCTGCGGCAGAACGTGGTCGGCACCATGGTCCTGCTGGAGGAAATGCAGCGGGCGGGCGTCGGCAAGGTCGTGTTCTCCTCCAGCGCGGCCGTGTACGGGACGCCCGACGTCACCCTGGTCACCGAGGACACCCCCAAGGACCCCCAGTCGCCCTACGGTGAGTCGAAGCTGATCGGGGAGTGGTTGCTCGCCGATCAGGCGAAAGCGACCGGGCTGGCGCACACGTCGCTGCGCTACTTCAACGTCGTCGGGTCGGGCTACCCCGACCTGTACGACACCAGCCCTCACAACCTGTTCCCGCTGGTTTTCGACGCACTCCTCGCGGGCAGGACGCCTCGCGTCTTCGGCGATGACTACCCGACCCCCGACGGCACGTGCGTGCGCGACTACCTCCACGTCCACGACCTCGCCCTCGCCCACGTGACCGCCGCCGAGCGGCTCACCGCCGGCGCCCCCGTCGACGCCGCGTACAACCTGGGCAGTGGCAGCGGGGTCTCGGTCGCCGAGATCATGACCGCGATCGCCGACGTCACCGGCATCCAGTTCACCCCCGAAGTCGCCCCCCGCCGTGCCGGCGACCCGCCCCGAATCGTCGCCAACGGCGACCGGGCCGCCCGCGACCTCGACTGGGCGATGCGTCACACCCTGACCGACATGGTCGCCAGCGCCTGGCAGGCGCAATCGAGAGGACCCCGCCGATGAACGACACCCGACCCACCGAGCCCGGGCTGGCCCAGGCCCTGGAAAAGATGCGTGCCGCTGGCGCGGACGACGCTGCCCGCACGGTCTTCGCGCACTACTACCGCCTCGCCGCCACCGGCGAGACCGGCCTGATCCCCGAGGAGACGATCAGCCCCCTCACCGACGTCGAACGCCTCGCAGACGTGGACGTCGACGAGACGCAGGCACACGACGCTCTCGCCCAGACCGTCATGATCAAGCTCAACGGCGGCCTCGGCACCTCCATGGGCCTGGACCGCGCCAAGACCCTGCTCCCCGTCCGCGACGGGCAAACCTTCCTCGACCTCATCGTCGCCCAGGTCCGCCACGCGCGGGAGCGCTACGACGTGCGACTCCCCCTGCTGTTCATGAACAGCTTCCGCACCCGGGCCGACACCCTCACCCACCTCGAGCGGTACCCCGACCTCGCCGCCGACGGGCTACCCGTCGACTTCCTGCAGAGCGCCGAACCCAAGATCCGCGTCGATGGTCTCGTCCCCGTGACCTGGCCCGCCGACCCAACCCTGGAATGGTGCCCACCCGGCCACGGCGAGGTGTACACCCGCCTCGCGTCTTCCGGCGTCCTCGACGCCCTGCTCGAGCGCGGCTACCGGTACCTCACCATCGCCAACGGAGACAACCTCGGCGCCGCACCCGACCCGCGCCTAGCGGGTTGGTTCGCCGCCACCGACGCCCCCTACGCCGCCGAAGTGTGCCTTCGCACCGCGAACGACCGTAAGGGCGGACACCTCGCCGTCCGCCGCAGCGACGGCCAACTCATCCTCCGCGACACCGCCCAAACGCCGGCCGACCAGATGCACTACTTCACCGACGAACACCGCCACCGATACTTTCACTGCAACAACCTGTGGCTCGACCTGCAACGCCTCCACGACCGCCTCAGCCAGTCCGGGCCGGTACTCGGCCTGCCCCTCATCCGCAACGAAAAGACCGTCGATCC
Organism: Propioniciclava sp.; assembly: GCF_036744435.1. Lineage (NCBI taxonomy): Bacteria > Bacillati > Actinomycetota > Actinomycetes > Propionibacteriales > Propionibacteriaceae > Propioniciclava > Propioniciclava sp. Next base: position 8,630 of record NZ_DAIOIA010000099.1, read on the forward strand.
CACCGACCCCACGTCCCCCCGCACCCTCCAGCTCGAGACCGCCATGGGGGCCGCGATCGAGGTCTTCCCCGGCGCTCGTGCCATCGTCGTCGAACGCGGCCGGTTCCTCCCCGTGAAGACCACCAACGAACTGATGCTGCTCCGCTCCGACGTGTTCACCCTCGCCGAGGACGCCCGGCTGGTCACCGACCTCCCCAAGCTCCCCGGGATCGACCTCGACCCACGCCACTACAAGACCATCAACCAGTTCGACGAACGCGTCCAGATCGTCCCCTCCTTGCGCGACGCACGATCCCTGCGCGTCCGCGGCGACTGGACGTTCTCCCATCCCGTCCACGTGACCGGGGACGCCACCCTCGAAGACAACGGACAACAACAGTCAGTACCACCCGACCTCCACTGAACCCGTCGCCCCCCGCGTCCGACGGCTGGCCCCGGCAGTCGCCGAGGTCCGGCCGGGCCGGACGGTCACCGTCGACGATGACTCATCGCGGCGCTCGGCTCCCTGACGGCTGCGGTGAGGTCGTGGGGGCAGCCGGTGCGGCAACAGCATGGTCAGGCCAGTCGCGCCCCGCCGGAGACCCAGGGTCAGCAGTCGCCTCGGGTCACCATCGATCGTGGCTACCTCGATGGGGCCCGACCCCGGTCAGAGTCTCCGAGGTCGATGCCCGACTCTGGGCAGATCCGTGATGTCGCGTCTCGCTGGCGTCAGTCGTGGCAGTCGAGCAGCTCACCTGTGTCCGGATTCAAGAGTCTGAGCCGCGGTCGCGTCAGGGTGATCTGCTCGGAGGGACTCAGGTGTTGGACGTCGCCATCGAAGGCCTGGCGCCGTCGCTTGGCGTGCCCGTCGCCGGTGTGGCGGACGTGACGGCTCCTCGCGGGCCAGGGTTGGTGGTCTTGGTCGCAGTGGGCCTTGAGGCGGGAGCGCAGGCGTTCGAGGAACCCGGGGAGGGTGTAGCGGTGCCACTCTTCGAGGGCGTTGGAGTCGAGGGCGACGCTGGCGCGGCGGCGTTGGTCGGCCATCACGGCGACTTCCTGGACGATGTGAGGGTGCAGGGGCCAGCAGGGCGGGATGGTGCCCTCGGGGTCCCACACGTACTCGTGGTTCACCCAGATGACGACGGCGTCGAGCCACGTCCAGAGTTCGGCCCGGAGTTGGGGATTGCGGCAGGTGGGTGGGTCCCACGGCTTGGGCAGCAGGTTGGGGTCGCCGATGGTGGCTTTCTGGTTGTCGCTGCCCTCGGCGGCCAGGTAGAGGTCGCGGTAGGCGGTGCCGAGTAACGGCCCCGGGGTAGGGAACGCGCGGACGAGCCCGGCGTCGGCGTCCGGCGTGGTGGTCATGGGATCCGCCTCTCGGCGACCAAGCCACCCCGTTGGGCGGCGACGAGGGCAGCGGTGGCGCGGGCGTCCGCCGGTATCTGGCCATGCCGGACTGCGGCGACACGATCACGGGCAGCGCGCTGGCGTTCGAGAAGGGCGCGTCCGGTGGGGCCGTCGATGCAGCGAATGAGTTTGGCGATGATGGGTTTGCTGGCAGGTCGTGGAACTCTCGGGCCGCACCTGAGGCTTTCCGCCGGTCGGCGAACCGGTACAGCCTCCACTGCTTCTTGGTACTCGCGAGCCTCGCGCGTAGAGCCACCACTTCCCTGAAGCTCAAGGGGGCGGTTGATGCAAGCTGGGTTGATGGTCTCACCTGTGTCGAAGCTGTGATCTGGGTCCTATGGACAGCCTCGCTCTGAGCGGGTCCCTCGTAGCTCGCCGATTCAGCCAGCAGCTCCAGCACGACTTGGGCTTTCGGGACGGCTACGCCGTCCTTCTGCACGTAGTCGCCGGATCGTCGGGCCGGCGACTCGACCGCGAGCGTAACCGGGTCGGGCTTCCCTCCCAACCTCACCAGGCCGCGTGGGTTCCTTCGAGCTCTTGGCATCAGGGCCGCCCTAAATCGGAAGGCTCGGTAACGAATCAACGATCTTCATCGTCTCCACCGAGACTCGCGTCACCCGTTTGATCAGATCGACGATGTAGCGCGGGTCACCGTGCTCGCGGCCCCACTTGTTTGGGTCATTGACGATGCCGGAGTCTTTGTCGGTCTTCACCTGGTAGCGGTCGATCAGCCACTCCAGAGCTGAGCGGGAGCCGAGCATGTATCGGTTGGCCTCCGCCGGGATGTCACCGAGGGTGATGTGCTGGTTGTAGATGATTGCCTTCTTGGCGGTCTTGTCGGCCCAGCGCATCTTCTCCACGCGGTAGGTCTGCCAAACGTCGGTACTGAACGGCGTCTGCTCGGCGAGGGGATACGGCGCAACAGTTTCGAAATTCACGTGGAGGTCGGCCAGCCGCCGTCCAGCGTCGACGAAGACCTCGAAGTCGGATACGGCAGACGCCAACGGGATCCGGGGCATCGAGCGTTTGAGATCCGCGGCGAACATCGAGCGGTACTGCTCGGAGTGCAGAACTCCGTAGGCGTAGAAGAAGATGTCGTCCTTGGTTACCCGTGAGCCGAATCGGTCTTGGTAGATGGCGAGGATGTTGTCGGTGATGTTGTCCACGCGCCGGTAGCCCCACTCGTCCACCTCCCCTGACGGGTCCAAAAGCGCCGCCTGGTCGCTTCCTGCCGCGATCTCGTACGTCCACCTTGGGAAGATGTGAGAGTCGCCCGCCATGTGTAGGTCGAGGACGCTATCCACCATTAGAGGAACTGCCGCGAACCCGGCACCGCCGCTGACGGTGATACCCAGGTTCGCATGGTGGTTGGTCGGGAAGAACGGCTCATCCGAATTGAGGGTGTAGTTGAGGTCTGAACCCTCCGGTTTCGAGGAGG
>NZ_DAIOIA010000100.1:0-11365 GCF_036744435.1 Propioniciclava sp.
GAGTCGAGCGCGAACATGACGTCGGTGCCGCCGATGGCGATCATGACCAGCAGCATGGGCGTCATCGCCTTGCGGCCGTCGACCACCGTGAACAGCTTGTCGCCGTCGTAGTAGTCGGTGGTGTGCATGAAGCGCTTGGCGATCTTGATGATGAAGTTGTTGGCCTCCGAGGATTCCTCGTCGTCGCCGTCCTTCTCAGGCTTGATGAGGTTGCCCGCGGTGATGAGCAGGATGAGGCCGAACAGGTAGAACACCCAGGCGAAGCTGTTGATGAGCGCGGTGCCCAGGAAGATGAACCCGGTGCGGAAGATCAGCGAGACGACGATGCCGAACATCAGCACCTTCTGCTGGTCGGCACGGGGCACCTTGAAGCTGCCCATGATGATGAGGAAGACGAACAGGTTGTCCACCGACAGCGACAACTCGGTGATGTAGCCCGCGTAATACTCCACGCCGGAGGTCTGCCCCATCTGCACCCACACGAAGACGCCGAACAAGATGGCGATCGACACGTAGATGCCGGTCCAGGTCGCGGACTCCTTGATCGTGGGGATGTGCGCCTTGCGCACGTGGAAGAAGAAGTCGAACGCCAACAGCCCCACGATCACGACCATCGTCACGATCCACTGGGTGGTTGATACCTCCATGAAGTGTGCCCTTTCGGCAGTCTCGTCGCCCGCGGCACCGCGTTGTCGGGCGGGCAGAGTTTCCGCCCTGTGCGCCGGCTCGTCCCCGCAGGGACCCCGCTCAGTGTAATGGTCGGACCGGGAGGAGGCACGACGGGTTGCACGCCCGCGGAGCCAGGCGGGCCCGTCAGGCGGCGGGTAGCGTCCAGTCGAGTGGCGGGGCGCCCTGAGCGACCAGGGCCGCGTTGGCCCGGCTGAACGGGCGGGAACCGAAGAACCCCGAGCGAGCCGACAGCGGGGAGGGGTGGGCGGAGGCGATGATCGGGATGGTGCCCAGCCTCGGGGTGAGCGCCTGCGCGTCACGGCCCCACAGGATCGCCACCATCGGGCCGCCGCGGGCCACCAGCGCCTCGATGGCGCGGTCCGTGACCGCCTCCCAGCCCTTGCCGCGATGGGAGGCGGGGGAGCCGGGCCGCACCGTCAGGCACCGGTTCAGGAGCAGGACGCCGCGATCGAACCAGGCCGACAGGTCGCCGTGGGCGGCAGGGGGGACGCCAAGATCGGTGGACAGCTCGGCGTAGATGTTCTGCAGCGAACGAGGTAGCGGACGCACGTGCGGAGCGACGGAGAAGGACAGCCCCACGGGATGCCCCACGGTCGGGTAAGGGTCCTGTCCGACGATGAGGACGCGCACGTCGGCCAACGGTCGCGAGAAGGCCCGCAACACCTGGTTCCCCGCCGGGAGATAGGGCCGCCCGGCCGCCAGTTCCGCTCGGAGGAAGTCGCCCATGGCCGCGATGTCGGGTGCGACCGGGGCCAGCGCCTGCGCCCAGTCGGGGGCCATCAGTTCGGACAGCGGGCGGGAGGTCACGTCACCAGGCTAGCCCTGCCCGGTCGCCGGGCGGGCGCCGCTAGGCTGGCCGCGGTGAAAGGAGCGTCCATGACCCTCAGCAACGCCCTGGCTCGTTTGTTCTCCCCCCGCGAGCCCGCTGCACCCGCCCCGCAGCCCATCATCGTCCAGGTGGAACAGCCCGAACCCGGCGTGGATCTGGCCCCCGAGATCCCGGCCGGCCTCACCGTCGCCGCCGGGTACGCGTGGCGGCTCCTGCTGCTCGGTGTCGGGGTGGTCGCCCTCTTCTCGGCGTTGGGCTACTTCTCCCAGCTCACCGTCCCGCTCGCCGTCGCGATCCTGTTGACGGCCATGCTGTATCCGGTCGCCGAGCAGCTCAAGCGCTGGGGCTGGCCGCCCGCGCTGGCCGCGCTGGCCGCCCTCCTGCTGCTGGTGCTGGTGGTGGCCGGGCTGCTGGGGTTCGTCGGCCAGCAGGTGGCCAGCGAGTTCCCGACGCTGGTGGAGCAGACCACCGCCGGGTTCTCGTCGCTGGTGGCCTGGCTCGGGACGCTGCCGTTCGGGATCAACCAGGCGCAACTCGACCAGTGGATCAGCATGGCGACGTCGTGGCTGCAGACGCAGGCCGCCACCCTGGCGACGGCTGCCGCCGGGATCGGCGCGGCCTTCGGCAACTTCTTCGCGGGGCTGGCGACCGCGCTCGTGGCCGCCTTCTTCTTCGCCTTCCAGGGCCGGACCATCTTCACCAACACGCTCGGCGTCGTCGTGCCGTCGCACTACCGGGGGCCGGTGGACCAGGCCGCCCGGCGCGGGTGGACCTCGCTGGTGGCCTACATGCGCTCGGCGGTCATCGTGGCCGCCGTGGACGCCGCGGGCGTCTCGCTGGCCGCCTTCTTGCTCGGCGTCCCGCTGGTGGGCGCGTTGTTCGCCCTCACCTTCTTCCTGTCGTTCATCCCGATCGTCGGGGCGGTGCTGGCGGGGTCGGTCGCCGTCGCTCTCGCACTGGTCACGCACGGCTGGGTGCAGGCGCTGATCATGCTGGGCGCGGTCATCCTCGTCATGCAGGCGGAGGGGAACTTCCTCCAGCCGCTGGTGATGGGTAAGGCCGTCAACGTCCACCCGCTGGCCGTCCTGCTCGGCATCACCGCGGGCGCGATCATCAGCGGGATTCTGGGAGCGCTGCTGGCGATCCCCGTGCTGGCGTTCACGGTCGCGTTCGTCAACTCGTTGCGGCATCCGGATCGATCGCCCTCGCCGGAGGCCGACTGAGTTCGGGGTGATCTCGGGGGCCGCGCTATTTTCCAGATTGGTAAGTTCGCCTAGCATTTAGTGCATGAGTGAGCCTGATCTTTCCGCGATCCTCGCGGACCTGGCGGCCGGACGCATCGATTCGGCCGAAGCGGCACGTCGCATCGAGGCGCTGCGAGGGCAGCCCGGCGACCCTGACCCGGGCGCTGACGAACCTGCCGGTCCCACCGGCGTGAAGGGCACCCAGCGCGTCGCGATCCGCGCGGTGGGACGCCGCGTCACCGTGGTCGGGGACGCCTCGGTCGCGACGGCGTCGGTCACCGGCGAACACGTCCTGCGACGCCAAGGCGACATCTTGGAGGTGTCGGCGGACGGCGAACTCGGACCCAAGCTGGAGGGGTTCAGCCTGCTCAATCCTCCCAAGAGCCTCGACGACCTCCGCGGGATCACCCTGGCCCGCGGTCTGACCGTGCGGGTCAACCCGGCCATCGAGGTCGACATCGAACTGACGGCAGGCAGCCTCAATGTCACGGGGGTGCCCTTCCTGGGGCGCGTCCGGGTGACCGCGGGCGGCATGGTCGCCAACGGGGTGCGGCGCGTCACCGATGCGCTCGTCCAGGCGGGGTCGGGCACCGTCGAGGGGCCGATCAACACGGGCCGGTCCCGGTTGAAGATCGAGTCCGGCTCGCTGACCGTGGCGCTGGCTCCCCGCTCGTCGGTCACGATGCGCGCGCAAACCCAGGTGGGCCGCGTCGTGTGGCCCGACGAGGCGGCCGCCGTCGACGAGTTCATCGTCGGCAACGGGACGGCCCGGCTCGACCTGGAGGTCGTGATGGGCACCGCGACGGTGCGGAAGGTGGAGCTGTGAGCGCCCCCTCGCACCTGCATCGCGCCCCCGCCGACTGCCCGGTGTGCGGGGAGCGGCTGGCCGTGTCGCGGCTCGGCTGCCCCGGCTGCGGAACCGAACTGGTGGGCTCGTTCGCGACCTGCCCCTATTGCGCGCTGGGGGAGGCCGACTTGGAGTTGCTGCGCGTCTTCCTCACCTCGCGGGGCAACCTCAAGGAGGTCGAGAAACACCTCGGGGTCTCGTACCCAACGGCGCGGTCGCGGTTCAACGACCTGCTGGACCGGCTGGGGATGCTGGAGCACCAGGACGGCGACCAGGGGTCGGCGTCTCCCCACGAGCCGGAGCCCGACCAGGAGGCGGAGTCGGTGCACCGGCCCGGGCCGTTCACGAGCGAGCCGTCCGCCGAGGCTACGCCTCCCGTGGGCAACGACGTCCGGGATCAGATCCTCGCGCAGGTCGCCTCCGGGACGCTGGCCCCCGATGTCGCCGCGGACCTGCTGGCTCGACTCTGACCTGAAGGACCAACGATGCCCCGGACGCCGCAGCGTCCGGGGCATCGTGGCTGACCTCAGCCGGAGTAGACGCCGAACTCGAGGATGGTGACGTTGATGGTGGACCCGTTCGGGGCGGCATAGGACACCTTCTGCCCCTTCTTCGCCCCCACGATCGCGGCCCCCAGGGGGGACTGCGGGCTGAACACGTCGATGGCGGTGTCGGTCACCCCGATCAGCTCGCGCGAGCCCAGCAGGAACGTGTCGGTGTCATCCGGGTCGTCGTCGTAGGCGATGGTCACCGTCATGCCGGGGGCGACCTTCTTGCTGCCTGCGGGCGCCTCGCCGATCTTCGCGTCGCGCAGCATCGCCTCCAGTTGGCGGATCCGCGCCTCCTGCTGCCCCTGCTCCTCGCGCGCGGCGTGATAGCCGCCGTTCTCGGAGAGGTCTCCTTCGTCACGTGCTTGGGCGATCTTCGCCGACACCGTGGTCCGTCCTTCGCCCTTGAGGTAGTCAAGCTCGTCGGTGAGCTTGTCGAAGGCCTCCTGGGTCAGCCAAACGGTGGAATTCTGTGCGTCAGACATTGCACGAGCTTATCAGCGGGTGCCCGTTCGAGAGCCGAGCGTGGGCCGCGCGCGGCAAGATGACTCAGCGGGGAGTGCAGTTCTCGACCTTCACCGAGGTGGCGCGCTTGAACGTGCGGATCGTGAGGTCGTGATCCTCCAGGGTCTGGTCGCCGGGCGGCAACTCGAGGGCGTACTGCCCGACCGTGTCGTAGGTGACTGCCTGGGCCGTGAAGGTGCACACCGCGGCCCGCTGCGGGTCGGGGCGCTGCGTCGTCACGCGCACGTCGATCGTCTGGTCGGAGGTGACGGTGAAGCTGACCACGCGGGCGCTGATGGCCGGGTTGGCCCCGTACAGCGCCGACCAGATCAGCCAGGCACCCCCCACGACCACGATGACGGCGACCCCGGCCAGCCAGAGCCAGCGCGGCGTCCGGCTCGCCGGATAGCGGCGGGCGATGCGGTCGGCGTCGGCGTTCGGCTGGGCACTCACCCCTCCATTGTGCCGGTCCCGGGCCGGACGCGGTGCGCCAGCGAGACCCGCGGCGAGGTGCTTGCGCGGCCGGGGAGAATGTCGCTCATGTCCGATGCTCCCCAGATCCGCGTGGCCGCCAACGGTGAGCCGCTGCGTTTGATGGCCGTCCACGCCCACCCCGACGACGAGTCCAGCAAAGGTGCCGCCACCATGGCCAAGTACGTGGCCGAGGGCGTGCAAGTCCTGGTCGTGACAGCGACGGGCGGCGAGCGCGGGGACATCCTGAACCCCGCCATGGACACCCCGGAGAACCAGGCGGGGATCCCGGCCCTGCGCCAGGCCGAGATGGCCAAGGCGCGCGAGATCCTCGGCGTCGACCAGGTGTGGCTGGGCTATGTGGACTCCGGGCTGCCCGAAGGAGACCCGCTGCCGCCACTGCCGGAGGGCTCCTTCGCGGCCGGGGACCTGGAGGAGGAGTCGACCGCCCTGGCGCGCATCATTCGCGCCTTCCGGCCGCACGTGCTCCTCACCTACGACGAGAACGGGGGCTACCCGCACCCCGACCACATTCGCACCCACGAGATCAGCGTCCGGGGCGTCGAGATCGCCGCCGACCCGCTGGCGCCCGCCTCCCTCGGCGAGCCCTGGCAGGTGCTCAAGGTCTACTACCACCAGAACTTCCATCGCGCGCGGGCGCTGGCACTGGACGCCGTCATGCACGAACTCGGTCTCGATTCTCCGTACCGGGAGCGGTTGGCGTCCTGGCCGGAGGATCCCACCCAGGCGGCCCGGCTGACGACGTTCATCCCGGCGGGCGACTTCTTCGAGGTCCGCGACGATGCGCTGCGCGCGCACGCCACCCAGGTGGACCCGAACGGGTTCTGGTTCGCGGTGCCGCTGGCCCTGCAGCGCAAGGCGTGGCCCACCGAGGACTTTCAGCTGGCGCAGTCCCACGTCCCCTCGACGCTGCCCGAAGACGACCTGTTCGCCGGGATTCCGACGCGAACCGCGGATAAGGTGGACGCGTGGTACTACACGATCTAGGCGCGCAACAGGCACCCGGCTGGCTCAACCTGGTGCTCGTCCTGGTACTCCTCATCGCCTTGGCCCTGCTCTTCTTCAACATGCGCAAGCATCTGCGCAAGGCCGACTACCCGGATCTGCCGACCTCGGCCGAGGTCCGCGAACAGCAGGCCCGCGACGCCGCACAGCAGGGCGCCGGGGGCGATCAGCGCTGAGCTGATGGCGTCGGAAGGGGCGGGTGTCTGGCAGGGTTGAGCCCATGCCGAACCGCCTCGCCGACGCGACCAGCCCCTACCTGTTGCAGCACGCCAGCAACCCGGTGGACTGGTGGTCGTGGGGGCCCGAGGCGTTCGCCGAAGCCCGCCGCCGCGACGTCCCCGTCCTGATCAGCATCGGCTACTCCGCGTGCCACTGGTGCCACGTGATGGCACACGAGTCCTTCGAGGACGCCGACGTCGCCGCCCTCGTCAACGAGCACTTCGTCGCGATCAAGGTGGATCGCGAGGAGCGTCCCGACGTGGACGCGGTCTACATGCGCGCCACCCAGGCGCTCACCGGGCAGGGCGGCTGGCCGATGACCGTGTTCGCGACCCCCGAGGGGCTGCCCTACTTCGCAGGCACCTACTTCCCGCCCCAGCCCACCGACGCGCAGCCGTCCTTCACCCAGGTGGTGGACGCCCTGGGGCAGGCGTGGCGCGATCGCCGCGACGAGGTGCTGGATTCGGCGTCCGCGATCGCCGATCAGCTCACCGCCATCAACGCCCTCCCCCTGGCGCAGACCGCCCCCGACGTGTGGCCGCTGATCGACGCGCTGGCCGCCGACTTCGACCTGCTGCATGGTGGGTTCGGGGGAGCACCCAAGTTCCCCGCCCCGCTGCTCATCGACGCGCTGCTCGTCAAGGGGGAGGCCGGGACCCTCGATCTGGCCCAGCGGACCCTGGAGGCGATGGCCCGCGGCGGCATCCACGATCAGATCGGCGGAGGCTTCCACCGCTACGCCGTCGACGCGGGCTGGGTGGTGCCCCACTTCGAGAAGATGCTCTACGACAACGCCCTGCTGCTGGGGGCCTATGCGCGCGGCTGGCGGCGCACCCCGCAGCACGACGCGCAACTGCGTGCCCTGTTCGAGCGGGTCGTCCGCTCCCTGGTGGGGTGGTTGCAGCGCGAGATGACGGTGTCCGGCGGTGGCTTCGGCGCCTCGCTGGACGCCGATTCCGCCGACATCCGCGGCATGGCGCACGAGGGCATCTACTACGTGTGGAACCCCGAACTCCTCGGCGACGCGCTGAGTTCTGAAGACGCCGCCTGGGCGGCGCACACCTTCCACGTCACCACGGCCGGGACGTTCGAGCACGGCCTCTCCACGCTGCAGTTGCGGGGAGCCCCGGAGCCCGACCGGCTCGCCGCCGTGTCCGCGCGTTTGCTGGAGGTGCGCGGCAACCGGTTCGCGCCGCCGCGCGACGACAAGGTCATCGCCTCCTGGAACGGCTGGGCGATCGACTCCCTGCTGAGCGCCGCCATGATCTTCGGCGAGCGCGCCTGGGTCGACCTGGCCCGCGATGCGGCCGAGTACCTGTGGGCGACCCACCGGACGCCGGCGGGCCTGGTGCGCAGTTCCCTGAACGGCGTCGCCGGGGATGCCCCGGGGACCGCCGAGGACTACGGCGCCGCCGCCCTCGCGTTCGCGCGGCTCGCGGGTGTGCTGGGGGAGGCGTCCTGGCTGGAGCGCGCGGAGGCGCTGCTCGCCGACGCGCTGGTGCGTTTCGACGCCCCCGGCGGAGGCTTCTACGACGGCGCCGCGGACGACCTCTACACGCGCCCCCGCGACGTCCAGGACAACCCGACCCCCTCAGGCACGATGAGCCTCGTCGCCGCTCTGCGGCTGGTGGGCCTGCTGGCCGGTCGTCCCGAGCTGATCGCCCGCGCCGACGCCGCCGCCGCGACCACCTGGGGCACCGTGGAGGCGGCTCCCCGGTTCGCGCCCGCCGCCCTGGCCGACCTGCTGGCCGCCGACGAGGCACGTCAGGGCATGCGCCCGGCGCTCGCCGTCGTGCTGGATCCGGACGCCGACCCGCTCAACGAATCCGCGCGCGCCGTCTGGCGGATGGCACCCGCGGGCACCGCGGTGCTTTCCGGGGTGCCGGGGACGCCCGGGTTCGGGGGCGCCTTCGACGGGTTGGGGCTCGCGCCCGACGCGGATCCCGAACAGGCGGCGTCCGGGCTGCTCACCCACGCCCGCATCGGGGCGTCGGGCCAGGTCAGCGAGGCTGAGGAGTACGACGAGCACGAGATCGTCCCGCTCGCCCAGACCGTGCACGTCACCCGCAACGGCCACCGGTTCGCCCCCGCCCGATCCGTCCAGGACGCCCGCCGCGCCCTGTGGAGCCGCGCCTGAGCCGGGCCCCGGTCACCCCAGCGGCGGGTGCAGGTCCTTCGCGGTGAACTGACGCCGCCGGTGCACCACCACGACGAGGAGCCCCACGCAGGACACCAGGAGCGCGATCATCAAGGCGGCGTCGCGGGCGAGCTTGCTCATCAGACCACCCGAGATGCAGATCCGGAAGGCGTCGATGGCATACGTCATCGGCATGACGTGCCCGATGGTCGCGAAGAACGGCGGCAGCAACTCGGGCGGATAGGTGCCCCCCGAACTGGACAACTGAAGGATGAGGACGATCAGCATGGCGGCGGTCGCCACCAGGCCCAGCGAGGTCCGCAGTAGGTGAGCCACCGACGAGAACGCCAACGCGATCAAGGTGACCATGCCGATCATCAGCCACGGGTGCACCGGGTCCAGACCCAGCCCGATCCAGGCGGCGGCCAGCATCAGCCAACCCGCCAGCACCGAGATCCCCGCGAGCGGCAGCCAGGCGGTGATGGCGATCCGCAGGTCCCCAGCCCGACCGGCGATGACCCGGCCGGTGATGGGCCGGACCAGGAAGAACGCCGAGATGCCGAGCACCCACAAGGCGATGGAGAAGAACATCGGGGCCAGCCCGCGGCCGTAGACGTGGGCCGGGTTCTCGACCTGCATCGTGACGTCGACGGGGGCCGACAGCACCTGCACGGCGTCGGCGGTCTGGTCGGGCGTCAACGCGGGAATCCGGGCGGCACCCTCGGCGAGTTGGGTGGCGAGCTCGTGGGCCCCGGTCGCGAGCTGGCCCAGGCCGTCGTCCAGCGTCGCGGCGCCGTCGGCGAGCTGATGGTTGCCCGCAGCGAGCTGGGTGGCGCCGTCGCGGAGCTGGCCCGCCCCCGTGGCGAGCGTCCCGAGTCCCGAGGCCAGCGTGTGGGCTGAGGGAGCGGCCGTTCCGAGACCCTGATCGAGCTGCTGGGCCCCCGCTGCCACCTGGTGGGCGCCGTCGTTGAGCTGGTCGATCTTCGCCTGCGCCTCACTGGCCTTCGCGGAGAGATCGCCCGCGCCCTGAACGGCGGCATGAGCTGCGGCGGCGTCGGCGGCGGCCGAGGTCAGGTCGGTGCTGATGGTGCCCGCGGTCGTGTTGGCCCGCTCCAGGGACGCCTGCAGGCGCTGGACGCGCGGGTCGGAGGCCAGCTCGGGGTGATCGGCGAGGAGGGCATCCAGGTCGGAGACCGCCGAGGAGGTGTGCGCCGAGACGGAGTCGCTGCCCGTCGCGAGCTTGGCTGAGACGTCCGCGATGGTCGCCGACGCACGGGTGACGCGGTCCTGGACGGCGGGCAGCTTGTCGGCGGCCAGCGTCAGGATCGGGTCGAGCGTGTCGGCCAACTGCTGCGTCCCGCCCGCGACCTGCGAGGCGCCCGCGCTCAGGGTGCCCGCCCCGGCGTCCAGGCGATCCAGACCGGAGGCCAACTGGGTGGCGCCGTCGCGGGCGGTCGCGCTGCCGCCGGCGACTTGCGTCGCCCCGGCGGCTAGGGAGTCGGCACCCGTTGCCGCGGTGGCGGCGCCCGAGCGCAGCTGGGTGCTGCCGTCGTGGGCGGTGACCAGTCCGGCGTCGAGTTGCGCGGCGCCGTCGGCGGCCTGCGTCATGCCGTCCCTGATGGTGGCCAGGTTGGCGAACACCGCCTCGAAGTAGCTGCGCACCGCCGTCTCGTCGATGGCGCGGGCGATGCTGTTCTGGGCGCTGTTGGTGATCGTGCCGATCACGAAGCCGTTGGCGTCGTTGCGCTGCAACATGATCTGGGCGCGGCGGGGGTCGGTGCCCTGCCCGCTGACCAGGTCGGTGGAGAAGGAGTCCGGGACGGTGATCACCAGGTAGTAGCGCCCCTCCGACAGCCCGCTCGCGGCGTCGGCGTCGTTGGTGTCGACGAAGTCGAAGGTGTTGGCGCGGTGCAGGCTGTCGACGAAGTCCTGCCCGGCGGTGACCGGGGAGCCGTTCGCGGTGGCCGGGACGTCGTGGTTGACGACCGCCACGGGGACCCGGTCCAAGCGGCCGTACGGATCCCAGTTGCCGGCCAGGTAGATGCAGCCGTACAGCAGCGGGATGAGCAGGATGAACCCGAGCGCGAGCCGGGGCAGCGGTCCACGGAAGCGCTTGAGCTCGAACCGGGCGAGGGTGAGCGGGTTGTTGGCCGAGTCTCGCATGTCAGGCCTCCGGTTCCAGGTCGATGATGATGGCGTCGTCGGGGATGACGGTGCGTTCGGTGGTGGACGCGATGACCGGTTGGCCGTCCGCGGTGAGAGCGGCGATCCCCGCCCACAGGGCGCGCTGGTCCTCCAGGGTGGTGTCGTCGTCGAGGTCGTCCAGCGCCACGACGGTGGCGGGCCGGACGCAGGCCAGCGCGAGCGCCGCACGGGTCTGGTCGAGCGGGGGCAAGGCGCCGAACAGCGTGGTCAGCGGAGCCTCGAGACCGAGCAGCCGGGCTGCGTGGAGGTACAAGGCGGTGCGCGATCGGGGGTGGGCGCCGTCGAACAGCGTCCGCTCGGTGAGGCAGTCCTCCAGCGTCAGGGAGGATTCCGGTTCGATCAGCCCGACGATCCGGGCGATCGACGTCAGGGTGCGCACCTGCCCGGGGTGCCTGCGGGCATCGACGCCCCCCACCCGCAGGTCGCCCGTGACCGGCCGCATCCGGCCCGTGAGGGCGAGCAGGAGCGTCGACTTTCCGGCCCCGGCAGGCCCCACGACGGCGGCGAAACGGCCTGCAGGGATCACGATGTCGAGGTCGGTGAAGGCGGGATCGTGGGTCGCCATGCCGAACCCGCGCGCCTCGATGATTGCGGGTGCGGGTGCGGGTGCGGGTGCGGGTGCGGGTGCGGGTGCGGGTGCGGGTG
>NZ_DAIOIA010000101.1:0-11300 GCF_036744435.1 Propioniciclava sp.
CGCGGCCGACATCGACGCCGTCATCATCTCGACGGTCAGCCACCTGGTGCAGACGCCGTCCCTGGCAGCGATCGTCGCCGCCGAACTGGGATGCGTGGACGCTGCGGCGTTCGACATCTCCGCCGCGTGCGCCGGGTTCTGCTACGGCATCGGCATGGCTGAATCGCTGGTGCGCTCCGGTGCCGCCACGCATGTGCTGGCGATCGGCGCCGAGACGCTGTCGGAGATGACCGACCTGACCGATCGCACCACCGCGTTCCTGTTCGCCGACGGCGCGGGCGCCGCCGTGGTCGGACCGTCCGAGGTCGCGACGATGGGCCCCCTCGTGTGGGGATCGGACGGGCATCAGGCGACCGTCATCGAGATGAACCGAACCTGGCCCGAGGCTGTCGCCACCGGGGAACCGTCCCAGATCATGATGGACGGCCGTCCCGTGTTCCGCTGGGCGACCACCTTCATCGCGGACGCGGCCAAGCGAGCCCTCGAGGCCGCCGGGCTGTCCCCTGAGGAGCTCGACCTGTTCGTCCCCCATCAGGCGAACAACCGGATCACCGACGCCATGCTGCGGCACCTGAAGCTGCCCGACTCGGTGAAGGTCGCGCGCACGATCGTCCACTACGGCAACAACTCGGCCGCCTCCATCGGCGTCGCCCTGGACGCGATGATCCGCAGCGGCGAGGCCACCAGCGGCGACACCTGCCTCATCATCGGCTTCGGTGCCGGGCTGGTCTACGCCGGTCAGGTCATCACGATCCCCTGACCCACCCACCTCGTCCGGCCTTCCTGGCCGGTGCAACATCTGCACACCAACACATCAAGGAGAAACCTCATGGCCACCACTGAAGAGATCCGTTCGCAGCTCGCCGAGCTCGTCAACGAGGTTGCCGGCGTCCCGGTCGAGGACGTCCAGCTCGACAAGTCCTTCGTCGATGACCTCGACGTCGACAGCCTCGCGATGGTCGAGATCATCGTCGGCTGCGAGGACAAGTTCGGCGTCACGATCCCCGACGAGGAGAGCAAGAACCTCAAGACCGTCGGCGACGCCGTCGCCTACGTCGAGCAGCACAGCTGACGTCGCCGCGGGTGCCCGGGGGTCCGGGCGCCCCACCATCTCGGACGCACCACGTCCGGGGAGCTCCGCCTCCAGCACGAAGGAACGAGATCGATGAAGCAGATCGTCATCACCGGAATGGGTGCCACGACGCCGCTGGGTGGCGACGTGGCGTCGACGTGGTCCGCCATGTTGGCCGGGCAGTCCGGCGTGCGTGCGCTGACCGAGCCCTGGGCCGAGGACCTGTCCGTCCGCATCGCCGGGCATGTCGCCCATGATCCCAGCGAGAAGATCGACCGGGTCAAGGCTCGGCGGCTGGACCGCAACACCCAACTGGCGCTCATTGCCGCGGAGGAGGCCTGGCTGGATGCCGGCCTCGGGTTGGGCGACGGTAATGAGATCGACCCCGAGCGATTGGCGGTCTGCCTGGGCACCGGCATCGGCGGCCTCCACACGCTGCTGGGCAACTGGGACGTCTACAAGGACAAGGGCCCGCGCCGGGTCAGCCCCTTCACCATCCCCATGCTGATGGCGAATGCTTCTGCGGCGAACGTCGGCCTCCTGGTGAACGCCGCTGCAGCCGTACACGCCCCCGTGTCGGCATGCGCCTCCTCGAACGAGGCGCTGTCGCTCGCAGTGGACCAGATCCGCCTCGGCCGCGCCGACATCATCGTGGCGGGTGGAACGGAAGCCACCATCCATCCGCTTCCGATCGGTGCCTTTGCTCAGATGCAGGCGCTCTCCAAGCGCAACGACGACCCCCAGACGGCCTCGCGCCCCTGGGACAAGGGCCGGGACGGTTTCGTGCTCAGCGAAGGCTCCGCCGTCTTGGTACTGGAGTCCCTGGAGCACGCGCGGGCCCGTGGGGCGAAGATCTACGGCACCCTGGCGGGTGCGGGGATCTCCGACGACAACCACGACATCGTGCAGCCCGAGCCGTCCGGCCACGGCCAGGCCCAGGCCATGATCAAGGCGTTGCGCGAGAGCGGGCTGGCCCCCGCTGACATCCGCCACGTCAACGCCCACGGCACCTCGACGCCACAAGGTGACGTGACCGAGGCTCATTCGATCCGGTTGGCGCTGGGCGCGGCCACCGACCAGGTGGTCGTCACGTCGACGAAGTCCATGACCGGGCATCTGCTGGGCGCCGCAGGCGCCCTGGAGACGCTTGCCACCGTCCTGGCCCTGCGCGACCGCGTGGTGCCGCCGACCATCAACCTGGTCGATCCGGAAGAGGGGCTGGACCTCGACATTGCCGCGAACGCGACGCGAACGTTGCCCGCGGGCGACCTCGCCGCGCTGAACAACTCGTTCGGCTTCGGTGGCCACAACGTTGCCGTCGCGGTCACGAACGAGAACGTCACGGCCTGACTCGCCTGTCACGACGCAGGGGCCCCACGAGCATGACTGCTCGTGGGGCCCCTCGCATATCAAGGCGGCGTTCAGCCCACCTCGTGCAGCCAGCGCAGGGACTCCCCTTCGCCTGCCTGCCGGAACACGTCGAGTTCCTCGTCCCACGCTGATCCCAGCAGGGCATCCAGTTCGTCCTGCAGCGCCTCCGCATCGCCGGCCGCCGTCAGCATTGCCCGTCGAAGCCGGTCCTCGGGAACCACGACGTCACCGTTCAGCGTGGTCATCGCGTGAAACACGCCCAGCGTGGGCGTGTAGGAGTAGCGCTCGGGCTCGGCAACCGCACTCCCCGACTCGGATGCCTCAAAACGCAGCCGCGGCCAACGCTTGAGCGCGCTCACCAACGTGGCTGTGACCCCCGGGGCCCCCGTCCAACTGAACTCGCTGCGATAGCTGCCTCGCTCGGCCGGCTGGGGTCGCCAGTCCAGCGAAATGGGCGCGCCAACAACCCCACCGAGGGCCCATTCGACGTGCGGGCACAACGGTGAGGGTGCGGACATGATGGTCAACATCCCGCGGGTGGTGTTCACGACGCTCTCCTTCGGCTTCGGTGCTGCCTTCCCCTGCCTCACCTATGCCGCGTTCGTGCGCGTGTTCACTTCATTCTGCCGGGTCTGTCAAGCCGACGCACCCGGCAGGTTCATCCATTCAGTCGCTCGCCTGCGCAAGCAGTTCGGCGGCGTGATCGCGGGCCGCCTTGGTGGTGTCGAATCCGGCCATCATCCGGGCCAACTCGTCGACGCGGGCCTCGCCGGTCACCTCGGCGATCCCCGATGTGGTGACCTGTCCGTCGTCGGCCTTGTGAACGACGAACTGCCGGTCCGCGAAGGCTGCCACCTGCGCGAGATGGGTGACGACGATGACTTGGCTGCTCGCCGCCAGCCGCTTGAGCCGGCGCCCGATCTCCAAGGCGACTGCGCCGCCGACCCCGGCGTCCACCTCGTCGAAGACGAAGGTGTGCCCCGACGCCCCGCCAGCAAGGACCACCTCCAGCGCCAGCCGGACCCGTGACAGCTCGCCGCCCGAGGCGACCTTGGCCAGGGGGGCAGGCGTCGATCCCGGGTTGGCCGCGAACAGCAACGTCACCTGATCGCCTCCCTGAGGTCCCAGATCGGGCAGCGGGGAAACCTCGAAGGTGAGCCGCGCATGCGGCATCGCCAAGGCCGTGAGCTCCGCCTCCACCCGTTGCGCCAGTTCGCCCGCAGCTCGACGACGGGCGGCGCCGATCATCGTTCCGAGTTCCTCCAGCTCGCCGCGCTCCTGGGCGACCGCGCCCGCCAGGCTCACGATCCGCTCGTCGGAGCCTTGCAGGCGCTCCACATCCACGGCGGCATCGGCGGCCCAACTCAGCACGTCGGCCATCGTGGCACCGTACTTGCGCGTCAGCCCCTGCAAGGCGGCCAGCCGCCCGGCGATCCACTCCAACCGGGCAGGGTCCGCCTCGAGTCCGGCAAGGTAGGAGGCCACCTCCGTCGCCGCATCGCTCAGCAGGAAGGACACCTCGGCCAGCCGCTGCGCCAGCCCCGCCGCGCCGGGATCGTCCTCGGCGACCGCGTCCAACGCCTTGCGCGCTGCCGCCACCAGGCCGAGGGCGGTCGGCTGCTCGTCGAAGGCGTCGTCCTCGCCGGCCAACGCGACGGTGGCGGCACGTGCGGCCTGCCGCAGGTCGTCGACGGCCTGCAGGGAACGGGCCTCGGCCTGCAGGACCACGTCTTCGTCGGCCAGCGGTGCGACCTTCTCGATTTCGGCGAGTCCGAACTCAAGGACCGCCAACTCGCGGGCGCGTTCCTGCGCGCGTTCCCGGAGCTCGGCCAGTTCCTCGCTGTCTGCCCGGTGCCGAGCCCACTGGCGTCGATAGGCCGTCAGGTTCGCGTCCAGCTCAGGCCCCCCGAAGGCGTCGAGCACCTCGCGTTGACGCTCGGCCGTCCCCAGGCGCAGTTGCTCGCTTTGACCGTGGATGGTGATCTGCTCGCCGACGACGTCCAGCAGCCCGGGAACGGTGACGTGAGCACCGCCCACGAGGGCCCGCGAGCGGGACGGCGTCAACACCCGGGCAATGAGCACCTCACCGTCTTCGGTCTCCCCGCCGTTCTCGGCGATGCGGCCCGCCAGTCCCGGGTCCACGCTCAGACGCCCCTCCACGAGCGCACGCGCGCCCCCATGCCGGATCAGCCTGCTCTCGGCCTTCTCCCCCGTCAGCAGGCCCAGGCCTGTGACGATCATGGTCTTCCCCGCCCCGGTCTCGCCGGTGACGGCCGTGAACCCGGCGCCCAGTTCAAGGGCGGCGTCGCCGATGACGCCCAGTCCGGCGATCCGCAGTTCCGTCAGCATCAGCCGGCCTCTCCGGTTCGGACGCGATCGCGCTCTGCCGCACCGCGCCACCCGAACACCGGAAGATCGAACTTGCGCACCAGGCGCTGGACGAACGGCTGCTCGGAGGTGCGGGCCAGCTTCAGCGCGTGGCCGCTGCGGCGGACGGTGACATGGTTGTAGGGGGCCACCGAGACGCTGCGCCGCCCGTCGCACCAGAGGACGCCGCCGGAGGCCGGATTCTCCAGCATGGTGATGTCCACGGTCGAGCGTGGGCTGAGCACCAGTGGCCGGGCGAACAGGGCGTGAGCCAGGAGCGGCACCACCAGCAACGCCTCGAGGTCAGGCCACAGCACTGGACCCTGCGCCGAGAACGCGTACGCGGTCGAACCGGTGGGGGTGGCGACGAGGACGCCGTCGGTGCCCCAACGCGAGAGCGGATGGCCGTCGATGTCGACGACCACCTCGATCATGCGCTCCCGGGCCGCCTTCTCCAAGGACACCTCGTTGATCGCGAAGCTGGACCAGATGACGTCACCGTCGTGGCTGGAGCGGAGTTCGACCTCCAAGCACAACCGCTCCTCCACTCGGTAGTCCCGCTCGACCACCCGTCCCACCAGCGAGTGCGCTTGGCTGGGCTCGAGTTCGGCGAGGAATCCCACATGCCCCAGATTCACGCCCAGGACCGGGTACCCGAGCGGGACCGCCCACTCGGCGGCCCGCAGGATCGTCCCGTCCCCACCGAAGACGACGACCAGTTCGGGCTCCTGGTCGGGGCGCTCGGTGAACGGCCGCACGTCTGCGTCCCCGATGCGGTCCGACAGCAGCGGATAGGTGCTGGCCTTGACCCAGCACACGAAGCCGTGGGGCCGGAGCCGCTCGACGAAGTCGCAGGCAGCATCAACGGCCTCGGGACGCTGGTCGTGCACTCCCAGGGCGATGTGTCGTGGACTCACCGCGCCAGCCTAACGCGCCGCGTCGGTGGGCTCCGCGACGAGGTGCAGGAAGAACTCCTGATTGCCGTGCTCGCCCGGCAGCGGGCTCGCACCACGCCACACCTCGCGCCAGCCTGCCCGGACGGCTGCCTCGGCGACCTCCTCCACGCCCTGCTGAGCCCTCCGCTCGTCGAGGACGACGCCGCGTGAGTCCAGGTGGCCGCGGCCCACCTCGAATTGTGGCTTGACCATGAGCAGCGCGGCCCCACCGGTCCGGGTGACGGCGCGAAGCGGCCCCACGAGCAGCCGCAGCGAGATGAAGGAGACGTCGGCGACCACCACGTCCACCGCCCGGCCGCCCAGGTCGACCAGCGTCACCCCACGCAGATTCAGCCCCTCATGGTTGGTCACCCGGGGATCCTCACGCAGGGCGGTGACGAGTTGCCCGTGCCCGACGTCGACGGCATGGACGTGGCTGGCCCCTCGCTCGAGCAGCACCTGCGTGAATCCGCCCGTGGACGCCCCCGCGTCGAGCGCCAGCTCTCCGGCCACGGACAAGCCGGTCGCGTCGAGTGCTCCCAGCAGCTTGTGCGCGGCTCGGCTGACCCACGGATCGCGCGCCGCGCTGATCTCGTCGGCCTCCTCCACCGGCGCGGAGGGTTTCGTGACGACGACCCCGTTGACGTGAACGCGACCGGCGCCGATCAGGTCGCGCGCCTGGCCGCGTGCGCGCGCCAGCCCCCGTGCGACGAGTGCCGCGTCAAGCCTCACGGTGCGCGACGTGGTCCGGAGTCGGCAGGGTTGAGGGCGCGCTGCACCGCGTCGACGACCGCGGCCAGCGCATCGTGGTGGGTGTGGACGTCGGGGCCCAACTCGAGTCGCGCGAGGGCCTCGTCGATGTCCTGGTTGCCGGTGAGCGGCGGCGTCGATCCGGCGTCGGGGGCGTTCTCGGCGCGCTGTTCGTCTTCCACCCGTGCAGCCTAGTCGTCGCCGAGCCCACGAGCAGTGAGCGCATCTCCGGTGCGCCGCGCGTAGGCGACCGCCGACACCACCACGGGGGTCAGCGCGGTGGCCAGGTTGCGCTCGAGGCCGCGGGCACGTGCGGCAGCGCGGATGTCGCCGAACGAGGCGGCCAGGAACGGGATCGATCGAATGAGGATGGCGACGGCCAGCCCGAAGCGTTCCGGCCGGGCCCCGAGCCGGGCGAAGGGACGCGCAGCAGCGACCAGGGCATCGACGAGCGCAGGAAGCGGCGTGGTGAACAGGATCAGCCGGCTGGCGTACAACGCGAGCACCGTCGTGCCCACCACGGTGACGCCGGTCCCGGGCGCCCCCGTCAGCGCGTGGTAGCCGCCCAGGATCAGGAGCATCGCGGCCAGGGGCCACGGCACCCCCAGCGCCAGCCGCAGCGGCAGATGCAGCCCGAGCAGGGGCAGGGCGGAGATCACCACGAGCGCCGTGACCACCACGGGATCCCGGACGATCAACGCCGGGAGCAGCAGCACGAGGAACACGAGGTACTTACGGCCCACTCCCAGGCGATGCCATAGCGTGTCGCCGGGCACGTAGACACCCAGCAGTGCGCGCGCGGCGTTCATCGCTGGCTGGCCTCATAGAACGCGATGGCCTCGGTGGGCGCCCCGTCGGCGACGATCCGGCCACCCGAGACGACCAGGACGCGGTCCGCGTCGGCAGCCAGATCGAGGTCGTGGGTCGAGACGACGATCTGCTGCTCCAGGGCGTTCAGGGTCGCCCGGAGACGGTAGCGGTTGCCCAGGTCGAGCAGGGTCGTCGGCTCGTCGGCGACGAGCACTCCCGGTTCGACCGCCAAGACCGCGGTCAGCGCCACGAGTTGTCGCTCGCCTCCCGACAGGTCGTAGATGCTCTGCTCAGCGACTCGGTCCAGGCCTCGCTCGGCCAGGAGTTCCAGCGCTCGTGCGCGGCGCTCGGCACGCTGCGGCATGACTCGTCGCAGCGACAGTTCCACGTCCTCGATCGGCGTAGGCATGAGGAGTTGGCTCAGCGGGTCGGTGAACACGAATCCGACGTGCTGACGCACCGCCGCGCCGTCCCGGACGGGATCCAGCCCGTCCACTGTGACGCTTCCGGCCGTGGCCAGCGTGAGCCCGTTCAGTAGTCGAAGCAGCGTCGACTTGCCGGACCCGTTGGCCCCGATGAATGCGATGCGCCGCTCCGCCAAGACGCACGTGATGTCGTGGAGCAGGGTCTTACTCGTCCAGGGTCCGCCCGTGGCGCCGGGCACGGGGACGTCGACGCGGACGCCCTCCAGGTGGATCATCCGATGTGTGCGGCGGTGCGCTCGCTGTCGGTGACGCGCGGGGCGGGGGCGAACAGGTCGGGGAAGGCACGGTGGACGGCGACGGCGACCACGGATGCGATCACCGTCTTGATGAGGTCGCCGGGCCAGTAGGCCAGATCGAGCAGGGCGGCAGCTCCGAGGGGCATGTTGCCGTTGATGCTCATGCCCAGGATTCCGAGCGGGTGGATCACCAGGATGGAACCGGCCAGTCCGGCCACGACGAACATCCCCCACCGTCGCCCCGCCGTGCCGTACCGGAGGACGAAACGCCGGGAGAGGTAACCGATGACGAGGGCCGCGATCGGGAAGGCGAGCAGGTATCCCGCCGACGGGCGCACGAGGACCCCGAGGCCGGCCGCCCCGCCCGCGAAGACCGGCAGGCCCGCGAATCCGAGCAGCAGATAGAGGCACGTGGCTGCGAAACCGCGCACCGGGCCCAAGATCATGGCGGTGAGCGCCACCGCCAGCGTCTGCAGCGTGATCGGGACCATCAAGGCCCCGACCGGGATGGCCGGGGCGAGCGAGAACGCTGCGATGAGGCCGGCGAAAACGGCCACGAGGGCCAGGTCAGTCAGCGTCGACGGCTTTCGGCGGGTCATGTTGGGTTCTCCTGGCTCGGCTGTTTCGTCGACCTCACTCTACGACAGGGGCACGCTCTCCCGGGGACCCTTCCGAGGAGCGCCCACACAGGGGTGAACCTCACGCGGGCAACAGTGTGAAGCGGCCCACCAGGTCATCGAGGGGACCGGTCTCTCCTTGCCACACCGTGACGGCCAGCGCCCACAGCGCGTCGAGTTGCTCCTCGACGGTGTCGGTCGGGGCATCGAGGACGACTGTGCCCGCGGCCTCCAGCCAGGCGCGGGCGGCACCACAGCGCGCGACTCCTTGCTCGGTGCTGGCGACGCGGGCCGGCTCGAAGAGGGACTCCACGTTCCACCCGATCGCGGTCGGGCGACCGCCCTCGGGAGCGGTCAGGAGATCCTGCGCACCACTGGCCCCGGTGAAGACCAGGAACGAATCGATCCCCGCGGCGTGTGCGCCCATGATGTCGGTGTCGATGCGATCGCCGACGAAGACAGGGCGGTGAGCGCCGCTGCGGCGCAGCGCCTCCGTGATGAGCGGGCTGTACGGCTTGCCGACGATCGCGTCGGGGCCCTCGGCGACGGCGGCTCGGATCGCATTCACCTGGGTTCCAGCGCCAGGTACGATCCCGTCCGCCTCCGGACGCGTGGAGTCGGTGTTCGTCACGAACCACCGCGCGCCGTGCTGGATGGCGAAGGCTCCTTGATCAAGCCGGGGCCAGCTCATTGCCGGGTCGTAGCCCTGCACGACCGCCGCGGGGCGGTCTCGAAAGCCCTCGACCGGAACCATCCCGGCATCCACCACGTGATCGAGCAGGTTCCGGGTGCCCAGAACGAGCACCTTCGCCTCCTGCGGCAGCCGTTCCCGCAGCAGGGCGGCCATCGCCTGGGCGCTGGAGACCACGTCCGGCTCGCTCGCGTCGAACCCGAGCCGAGTCAGGTGGTCGGCGACCGTCTGGGTGCTGCGGGCGGCGTTGTTCGTCACGTACATCGTGCGCAGACCGCCGGCGTGGAGTCGCCCGACGCCGGCGACGGCACCCGGGATCGCCCCGGGACCGCGATAGAGCACCCCATCCAGGTCGAAGAACGCCGCGTCGTAGCCGTCGATGAACCTGCTCACGCGTCGCGGTCCTCCTCACCCGAGTCGACTCGTTCCGCGACTAGGCCCGTCTCGTTCTCGCCTCCATCCGCGGGGCCAGCGGCGGCCTCGGGAGCCGCGGTCTCCCCTTCAGCGTCGTCGTCGGCTGCCTCGGGAGCCCCGGTCTCCTCCTCAGCGTCGTCGCCGGCGATCTCGGGTTCGTCGCCGAGGAGCGCTTCCTCGTCGACCTCCAGCACCAGCCCCTGCAGGGCAGACACGCGATCCCCCGCATCGGTGACGCCCTCTTCGTCCAGGGCTGCGGCAGCGGCGAACCACCGCTCGGCTCCGTCGGCGTCCCCGGTGTGCTCTAGGAGATCCGCATAGCCGTAGCGCAAGCTGGCACGCGCCGCGCGCGAGCCCTTGCCCGAGGACGCCTCGATCTCGTGCTTGAGAAGTCGCAGGGCTTCCGCTTCCTGCCCCAAGTCAAGCCGGGCACCGGCCTCCACCAGCCTCAACTCGACCCGCTGACGGAACTCGGGTTGCTCGGCGAGTCCTTCCTTGATGAGTTTGAGCGCCTTGTCCGGGTGCCCGAGCGCGCGCTCGCAGTCGGCCATCACGGCGATGAATTCGTTGCCGCCGTTCATGCGACGCAGGGCCCGCAGTTCAGCGAGGGCTACCTGGTATTCCCCTGCCGCGTACGCGGCTTCGGCGGTGGCCTCCCGGGTGACGGAGAGCCGCGCTGCCCGGCGACGAGCCGCTTCGGCGTGCGCGTGGGCGAGTTGCGGGTCGGTATCGATCAACTCTCCCGCCTTCAAGAGGTGCGCCCCCACGATCTGGGCGATCTCGGGGCTCAGCCCACGCAGTTCCGCCCGCACTCCGCGCGGGAGGTCCCGCAGGTCCATGTCCTCGGGGGTGTCGGGCTCGTCAGGTTTGCGGGCCAGCCCCGGGCGCGGAACGTACGGCTCGCGGTCATCGTCCCTGCGCTGGTCACGATCCGGGCGCGGCCCGCCTCGGTCCTCGCGCGAGGGGCCACGCCGATCTTCCCGCGGGCCTGCCCCACGGCTGTCGCGGCGAGGACCGCGATCGGAGCGTCCGCCACTGCGATGGTCATCGCGGGGCCTACCGTCGTCCTGACGAGGGCGGTAGCCCTCCCGTGACCCCGAACCGGAATCGCGCGAGAACGAGCGTCCGCCGGAGGGACGAGACCCTTGCCCGTCCCGGTCCTTGCTCCAGCCGCCCTGCTGTCCACCGCGCTCACCACGCGAGTCACCTCCGCGACCCTGGTATCCGCGCGAGTCACCACCGCGACCACGCGAGTCACCACCACGGTCCTGGTAACCACGCGAGTCACCACCGCGACCTTGGTAGCCACGCGAGTCACCACTGCGACCACGCGAGTCACCACCACGGTCCTGGTATCCGCGCGAGTCACCACCACGCCCCTGGTAACCACGCGACTCACCACCACGGTCCTGGTATCCACGCGAGTCACCACCGCGACCTTGGTAGCCACGCGAGTCACCACTGCGACCACGCGAGTCACCACCACGGTCCTGGTATCCACGCGAGTCACCACCACGCCCCTGGTAACCACGCGAGTCACCACTGCGACCAC
>NZ_DAIOIA010000102.1:0-11274 GCF_036744435.1 Propioniciclava sp.
CAGAGCCGGTTCGACATCACCGCCGCGTCAGAGGTCATGACCATCCTTTCGCTGTCTGCTTCGATCGGTGACCTGCGGGCACGGCTCGGGCGGATCGTGGTCGGATTCGACCGCGACGGCCAGCCGGTCACCGCCGAGGACCTGCACGCTGCGGGAGCCATGGCGGTACTGCTCAAGGACGCCCTGCGTCCCAACCTTCTCCAAACTCTGGAAGGGCAACCGGCCCTGATCCATTGCGGACCCTTCGGCAATATCGCCACCGGGAACAGTTCCATCCTCGCCGATCGACTGGGCCTGCAGCGCAGCGACATCGTCATCACGGAGGCCGGGTTTGGTGCCGACCTCGGGTTCGAACGATTCGTCAACGTGAAGTGCCGCACGTCAGGGTTGACGCCGGACGCGGCGGTTGTCGTGGTGACGGTGCGAGCGCTCAAGGTGCATTCGGGACGCTTCACGGTCTCCGCCGGCAAGCCCCTGTCTCCTGAGATGCTGGAGGAGAGTCCCGGCGACGTCGCTGCGGGCCTGGCGAACCTGGCGCATCACCTCGACATCGTCGCGGCCGCTGGCGTGCCTGCGGTGGTGGCCATCAACGCGTTCCCCGACGATCACCCCAGCGAGCATGCCGTCATCGAGCGCTTCGCGCACCAGCGAGGCGTCCGTGTCGCCATCACCCGACACGTGGCCGAAGGGGGAGTGGGAGCCCAAGATCTGGTGCGTGAAGTCCTGGCAGCGACCCAGGAGGGCAGCCACCTTCGGTACACCTACGATCTCGAGGACGCCCTCGAGGTGAAGCTCCGCAAGCTCGCCACCCTCGTCTATGGCGCCGCGGATGTCGAACTGACGCCCGCGGCGGCAGCTGACCTGAAGCGGTTCACCGCCCTCGGCTACGGGGGCCTGCCGGTGCTGGTGGCCAAGACACACCTCTCGACCACCGCGACGCCCTCGGATCGGGGCGCGCCGACGGGCTGGACGCTCCCTATCCGGGAGGTGCGCCTCGCGGCCGGTGCCGGCTACGTCTACGCCCTTGCGGGGCAGATGCAGACCATGCCCGGCTTGGGGGCGCACCCGGCGGCCGAGCGCATGGACCTGACGCCCCAGGGACGCATCGTCGGACTGTTCTGACTCGGCGGGGGCGGTCGGTCGCCCGGTACTGTGGGGGACATGTCGGAGCTCTCGCGGTCCTCGAAGTACCGGGCCACCCCTGACCTCCCTCTCCCCGACGCGGAGCGGGAGAGGCTCGTGGAGCGCCTCAACACCGCCTACGAGTCGGGCAAGGTGGGCGCAGACGCCTACCAAGGCCTTCTCGACACGGTGTTCTCGGCGACCACGCTGGGGCAGGTGGCCCCGGTGGTGGAGGCGCTGCCGGGCGAGGTGACCTACGACGTCCCGGCCGTGATTCACAGCGGCACTCAACGACCCGGTGAACTGGCGGCGGCGAGGCCCGCCTCCCCGATCCTGGGGGTGGCGATCGCCGGCGGCGTGGTGCTGGCGATCCTCGTGCTGCTCGGCGTCCTCGGGGTGATTCTCTTCTAGATGCGACCGGGCGCCAACGATTTGGGCGCCAGGGAGTGCCGGGGTAGTATAGGCAGTCGGTCACCTGTGTCCACAGGCGACGCATGTCTGCAACCAAGGAGATCATGGCTAAGAAGGAAGGCGCCCTCGAAATGGAGGGTACCGTCGTCGAGGCTTTGCCCAACGCGATGTTCCGAGTGGAACTCACGAATGGGCACAAGGTGTTGGCGACCATCAGTGGCAAGATGCGGCAGCACTACATCCGCATCCTCCCGTCTGACCGAGTGGTCGTCGAGTTGTCGCCCTACGATCTCACCCGCGGCCGCATCGTCTTCCGGCACCGGTAATCCCACACGTTCACCACCCGTCGCGGACGACTCCGTCCGCGGCACCAAGCAGTGAAGGAGCTCGCATGAAGGTTCAGCCGAGCGTCAAGAGGATCTGCGACAAGTGCAAGGTCATCCGCCGGCACGGTCGCGTGATGGTCATCTGCGAGAACCCGCGCCACAAGCAGCGTCAGGGCTGAGGCCCGCTGCGGTGGCGGGAGACCCCTGATCCTGGGGGACTCCCACACAACAGAAACAACGTGACGGTAGATCCGTCGAGGGGTGGGCGAGAGCCCGGTGCCCTCTCGGCGGTCCACCCCCGGACGAAGGCCGGGGCCCGTGCTCAGGCGCACGGGACGCCGCACGCAACACACCTTCGCGGTCCACGGACCGACACGAGAAAGGGAAACGCCTGATGGCACGACTCATCGGAGTCGATCTTCCGCGCGAGAAGCGTCTGGAGATCGGCCTCACCTACATCTTTGGTATCGGTCGCACCCGCGCCAAGGAGATCCTGGCCGCCACCGGCATCAGCGGAGACGTCCGCGTGAAGGACCTGACCGACGAGCAGCTCGTCGCGATGCGTGACTTCATCGAGGGCAACTACGAGACCGAAGGCGATCTTCGCCGTAGCGTCGCCGCCGATATCCGACGCAAGATCGAGATCGGCAGCTACCAGGGCCGTCGTCACCGCATGGGCCTCCCCGTCCATGGTCAGCGGACGCGGACCAATGCCCGCACGCGTAAGGGCAAGAAGCGGGCCGTCGCCGGCAAGAAGAAGGCCCGCTGAGGCGGGGCTCTAGGCTCATCGAAACCAGGAGAATCTGACACATATGGCTACTGCAGGCCGTACCAAGGCGCAGGCCGCCGCGGCGAAGAGCAAGGTTCGCCGCAAGGAGAAGAAGAACATCGTCTCCGGGCAGGCTCACATCAAGAGCACGTTCAACAACACGATCATCACGATCACCGATCCCACCGGATCCGTGATCTCCTGGGCGTCCGCCGGCACCGTCGGCTTCAAGGGCTCCCGCAAGTCGACTCCGTTCGCTGCCCAGATGGCCGCCGAGGCCGCTGGCCGTCGCGCCATGGACCATGGCATGAAGCGCGTGGACGTCTTCGTCAAGGGCCCCGGCTCCGGCCGTGAGACCGCCATCCGTTCGCTCGGTGCGCTGGGTCTGGAGATCGGTCCGATCTCCGATGTGACCCCCGTTCCGCACAACGGTTGCCGCCCCCCGAAGCGCCGCCGCGTCTGAGCCCGAGTCGAGAAAAGAAGGACTGATCAACCATGGCCCGTTACACCGGCCCCATCACCAAGAAGTCCCGTCGGCTCGGTACCGACCTGGTGGGCAACGACAAGGCGTTCGAGCGTCGCGCGTACCCCCCGGGCGTCCACGGCCGCGGCCGCATCAAGGAGTCGGAATACCTGCTCCAGATGCGCGAGAAGCAGAAGGCGCGCTACACCTACGGCGTGCTGGAGAAGCAGTTCCGCCGGTACTACGAGGAGGCCGTGCGCAAGCCCGGCAAGACGGGTGAAATCCTGCTCCAGATCCTCGAGTCCCGACTGGACAACGTCGTCTACCGCGCAGGTTTCGCCTCGACACGTCGCCAGGCCCGTCAGATGGTCGTCCACGGCCACTTCCTGGTCAACGGCAAGAAGGTCAACATCCCGAGCTTCCGCGTGACCCCGTACGACATCATCGATGTCGCACCGAAGTCGCTCAACGTCGATCCGTTCATCATCGCCCGCGAGACGCACCACGAGCGCGTCGTCCCGGCGTGGCTGACGGCGCGCCCGAACCGCATGCGGATCCTGGTGCACCAGCTGCCGACCCGCGACCAGATCGTGGTCGACGTCGCCGAGCAGCTGATCGTCGAGCTCTACTCCAAGTGACGCCACGCGGCGCCCGAACCGCTTGTCGCTGGTTCGGGCGCCGCCGGCACTCTCCCGCGGCACGCCCTCCGACGACGGGGGCGGACCGCCTGCACGTCTGCAGGAGCGGCACCGTGTCGCTCCTGCACTGGACACCGTCAAATAGTGGGCGGTGGAAAGGAATGCACACATGCTCATCGCACAGCGCCCGACGCTGACCGAAGAGGTCGTCGACGACTACCGTTCGCGGTTCGTCATCGAGCCCCTGGAACCCGGTTTCGGATACACCCTGGGCAACTCCCTGCGGCGCACCCTGCTGTCGTCGATCCCCGGCGCAGCCGTGACGTCGGTCAAGGTCGAGGGGAACCAGCACGAGTTCTCCACGCTGCCCGGCGTCGTCGAGGACGTCACCGAGGTCATCCTCAACGTCAAGCAGCTCGTCTTGTCGTCGGAGGAGGACGAGCCCGTCGTCATGTACCTGCGTAAGGCAGGCGCCGGCGCCGTCACCGCGGCCGACATTGCCCCGCCTGCTGGCGTGGAGATCCACAACCCGGAGCTGCACATCGCGACGCTGAACGCGTCCGGCAAGATCGACATGGAACTGGTCGTCGAGCGTGGCCGCGGCTACGTCTCGGCCAACCAGAACAAGAGCCCCGACTCCGAGATCGGCCGGATCCCGGTCGACTCGATCTACAGCCCCGTGCTGAAGGTCACCTACAAGGTCGAGGCAACCCGTGTCGAGCAGCGCACTGACTTCGACCGTCTCATCGTGGACGTCGAGACCAAGCCCGCCATCTCGCCCCGTGACGCCGTCGCGTCCGCCGGCAAGACGCTGGTCGAGCTGTTCGGGTTGGCGCGCGAGCTGAACGCCGACGCGGAGGGCATCGAGATCGGTCCCTCCACGATCGACGAGCAGTACGCCGCCGACATGGCCCTGCCGGTCGAGGAACTCAAGCTGACCATGCGCAGCTACAACTGCCTCAAGCGCGAGGGCATCCACACGGTGTCGGAGCTCGTGTCGCGTTCGGAGCAGGACCTGCTCGACATCCGCAACTTCGGCAGCAAGTCGATCGACGAGGTCAAGCAGCGTCTCGCCGAGATGGGGCTGGCTCTGAAGGACAGCGCGCCGGGGTTCGACCCGCTGGCGGCGTTGAGCAGCTACCCCGAAGGCGATGACTTCGCCGACGATCCCGATCAGTTCTGATATCGCCTAGGAGATACACACCATGCCCAAGCCCACCAAGGGTCCCCGTCTCGGCGGAAGCCCGGCCCACGAGCGGATCATCCTGGCGAACCTCGCCAGCCAGCTGTTCGAGCACGGCCGGATCACCACGACCGAGGCCAAGGCGAAGCGGGTTCGCCCGCTGGCCGAGAAGCTGATCACCAAGGCCAAGCGCGGCGATCTGCACAACCGTCGGATCGTGCTGAAGACGATCACGGACAAGGGCGTCGTGCACGTCCTGTTCACCGAGATCGCTCCGAAGGTCGCCGATCGCGACGGCGGCTACACGCGGATCACGAAGATCGGCAACCGCCAGGGCGACAACGCCCCCATGGCTGTCATCGAGATCGTGACCGAGTCCGTGGAGGAGAGCCGTCAGGCCAAGGCCAAGGGTGCCGCCAAGGCCACCCCGAAGGCTGCCGCCAAGAAGCAGGCCCCCAAGGCCGAGAAGGCGTCCGTCGCCGACACGGTTCCCGCCGAGGACACTGCCGTGGCCGCCGCGGTGGAGGCCCCCGACTTCGGCGAGGGCTCCTTCGTGGGCGACGAGCCGCCGGCTGGCTTCGACATCAAGGGCAACGCGGACTCGATGCTGTTCCACACGCCCGAGTCCCGCTGGTACGACAACACGAAGGCTGAGGTCTGGTTCAACAGCGCCGACGCCGCCAAGGCCGCCGGTTTCACCGACGCCATGGAGGGCAAGGAGGCCTGAGCCTCCCGCTCTCTCCGGCATGGACGCCCGGTCACCGTCGTGGTGGCCGGGCGTTTGTGCGCCCAGGTGCTGGGTCTTCCGGTGCGTCGTGCTGGGGATGGGGATCTGCGTCGACGACGATGCCCCGCCCGGATCACTCCGGACGGGGCATCGTGACGAGGGAAGCGTTGCCTACGCGCAACTCCACGGTGAAGTATCGCGCTTGGCGTACAGGCGGTTCGCGACCGTGATCTGCTCCTCGCGGGTGGCCTGATGCGGGTAGGCGGCGAAGTCGGTGCCGCCCACGGAACGCCAGGTCGCCAAGTTGAATTGCAGCCCGCCGTAGTAGCCGTTGCCGGTGTTGATGTTCCAGCGATTCCCGGACTCGCACTTGGCGATGCGATCCCACATCGCCGCGCGGGACAGGTCCAGGCCGGATGAGGACGACTGCTGGGAGGTGTCGGTCGTATCCGCGGCGGGCGCGGTCGTCGCCGGGGCGGAGGCCTTGGGCGTCGCCGTCCGGTCGGCAGAGCGGGAGCTGACGTCGGCACGCTTGGTACCGACCAGAACGACCTGGTTGACGGTCTCCTTCGTGACGGTCTGCGACACGATCTCCGTCCCGTCGACCTGACCGTTCAGGGTCGTGGTCCGCACCACGTCCTCCCGGACACCCGCCACCCCCTTGGTCTTGATTTTCGTCTTGCCCTTCTCCAGGGTCGGGTCGTTGACCTGGGAGGTGGTGAAGTCCAGGGCTACCTGGGTGGTCTCCTCGGTCACCGACACGCGGGTGACCGTCACCGAGTCGCCGACCGTCAGCTGGCTGCCCAGAGCGGGGGAGACCCGGTCGTGCTCGCCCAGGCTCACCTCGGCGGCCGACAACGAAGCCGCGACGGTGCCCTCCGCGCTGGCCACGCGCTTGGCCGCGCCGTCGACCCACACGAGCACCTCGACGCTGGCGGGAGTCTCGAACGCGGCCACCGGGACGGCGGTGGTCTCCGGAGCGGGCTGGCTCCCGACCGCGACGGCCGTGGCGCCGCTCGCGACGAGGACCGCCGCGCTGGCGGCGACGGCGATGAGCTTGGGGGAGAAGGGCACGTGGTCTCCTGGGTGGAACGGATGAAGCACCCCTAGTCTCGCCTGATCCTGAGAGATTCTCAACTACTCTTCACCTGTGTTGTCGTTCCCGGGCGCGCAGAGGGGGCGGCGCCCGCCTCGGACACCGCCCCCCTGAGAGGTGACGAGCGCCCTCAACGGGGCCCGTCAACTGTTCCGGAGCTCAGTACAGACCGCCCTCGCTGGCCTTGCGCGCCTGAGCGAGCCGCTGGGCCACGTCGGCCCAGTTGACCACGTTCCACCAGCTCGTGACGTAGTCCGCCTTCACGTTCTTGTACTGCAGGTAGTAGGCGTGCTCCCACATGTCGAGCTGCAGCACCGGGAGCTGCCCCACAGGCAGGTTGCCCTGCTGATCGAACAACTGGTTGATGTTGAGGCGCTGGCCCAGGGTGTCCCACACCAGAACCGACCAGCCGGAGCCCTGGAGGCCCTTCGCGGTCTCGTTGAAGTGCTTCTGGAACCCGTCGAAGGACCCGAAGAACTCGTCGATCGCCGCGGCGACCTCGCCCTCGGGACGGCCGCCGCCGTCGGGGGACATGTTCTTCCAGAACACGGAGTGGTTGATGTGACCGCCGACGTTGAAGGCGAGGTCCTTCTCGAGCTTGTTCACGTTGCCCAGGTCGCCGGACTCGCGGGCGGCTGCCAGCTTCTCCAGCGCGAGATTGGCACCGTCAACGTAGGCCTGGTGGTGCTTGGTGTAGTGCAGCTTCATGATCTCGCCGGAGATGTGCGGCTCGAGAGCTCCGAAGTCGTAACCAAGGTCAGGAAGGGTGTAGGTCGTCATCGATGGAACTTCCTCTCATCTGCAGAATCGGGGCGCGTGGCCCCCTCACGAACCACCCTATTACCGACGTCGCGCTAGACAACCCCCCGCCTCAGGCGACAAAGACCCCCCGGCGAGCGGCGCGCCGCAGAACATGCAGCAGCCCGGGGCCGAGCAGACACAGCAACGCCGCAGTGGTCAGCGCGCGGCCGAGGTTCCATCCCATCGACGTGACGAGGTTGTACAGCACGAACACGTGCAGGTTGCGCCAGGGCCCCGCTGCGGGATCGAAGGAGAACTGTGTGGACGTCCCCAGACCGAACGGCCAGAACGCGAAGTCCATCAGCCAGCCGTACGCGAAGCCCGCCACGAATCCCCAGCAGGCGAGCACGGCGATCTCCAGCCAGCCGCGCGCCCGCGGCAGCAGCCCAGCACCCAGCCCCACAAAGCCGGCCGCGATCATCTGGTAGGGCAACCAGGGGCCGACACCTGCGGTCACGAGCGAGGAGGCCAGAAGCGTCAGGGCTCCCTGGGCGAACCCGAACGAGGGGCCGAACACCCGCCCGCCCAGGATGAGCAGGAAGAAGATCGGTTCCATGCCTGCCGTGCCCGTGCCGAGGGGACGCAGGATGGCCCCCACAGCAGCGAGGACGCCGAGCATCGCCAGTGCCTTGACGTCCATCCCGTCGCCGGTCAGGTCGGCGACGACCACCGCGAGGATGAGCGGCAGCACCAGCGCGAACACGAGCGGCGCCTGCAGCGGGCTGACTGCGGCGCCCGGGGTCCACACGAGGGGCCAGGCGAAGGCAGCCAGCCCCGCCACAGCTGTCATCCCGAGCAAGAGCGCACGACGACGGTGACCCACGCGCGGCCGCACGGGGAGGGCCGGATCAGGAAGGGCGACGGCGCGGACGCGCGCGTCGAGGCTCACCGGGCGCCCCTGACCTCGGCCGGGATGAGCACCGGGACGGGGGCGAACACCTTCGCGGTCTGGGGTGCGAAGGCCGGGCTGCTGGTCAGCACCTCACGGGTGGGGCCGTCGGCGATGACATCCCCGTCGGCCATGACGATCGTGCGGCGGCTGACCGTCGCGGCGAACTCGACGTCGTGGGTGCTGATCACGATCACATGCCCCTCGGCCGCCAGCCGGGCCACGACGACGGCGAGCTGGTCCTTCATCGCGTAGTCGAGCCCACGGGTGGGTTCGTCCAGGAGGATCACGCCCGGCTCCGCCGTCAACTGCACCGCCAGCACGAGGCTGAGTCGCTGCCCTTCTGACAGATCGCGTGGGTCGGCGCCGGGGTCGAGATCGGCGCCGAGCCGAGTCAACAGCGCCAAGGCCGTCCCCGGCGCGCTCTCGGTCTCGCGATCGGCCTGTGCCAGCTCAGCGGCCACCGAGGGGAGGTACAGCAGGTCTGTGGCCGTCTGCGGTACGAGGCTCACCAGGCGTCGCGCGCGAGGCGCGGGCAGGGCCCGCGGGTCGACGCCGTCGACGGTGAGGGCCCCGCTGCTGGGGATGCCGCCCTGCAGTGCCCACAACAGCGACGACTTGCCAGCCCCGTTGCGTCCCATCACCGCGGTGATCTCGCCGGGGCGCAGATCAAGGTCCAGGTGGTGCACCGCGGTGAGGGAGCCATAGGTGACCACCAGGTCGCGGACGGTGACGCGGGCCGTCTCGGTGCTCAACGGCATCACCGCGGGCGGGGTGACCGAGATGCGCTCCCGCTGGGCGCGACGACGGGCATCGCGCACCGAACCGGGGACGGCATCCCAGCGCAGCGCCCGGGCCAACTGCGCGAGCGGGGGACGCACGTCGCAGGTCAGCAAGACGTGGGAGGGCGGGCCGACGACGGCCCCGTGCGAGTCTCGTGGCAACCACACCAGGGTGTCCGCCTGGTGCAGGACGCGCTCCAGCCGGTGCTCGGCCAGCACGACCGTCAGGCCCACCTCGTGCACCAAGGAGGTCAAGGCGCTGAGCACGTCCTGCGCGGCCGTGGGATCGAGCGCGGACGTGGGCTCGTCCAGCACGAGCACGCGCGGCTGAGCCGCCAGCACGGCGGCGATCGCGACGCGCTGCTGCTGCCCGCCCGACAGGTCAGCCAGGGGTCGGCGCCGCAGTGGCGCAATGCCCATCAGGTCGAGGGTCTCCTCGACGCGCTTGCGCATGGCGGCGGGCCGCAGCCCCAATTGCTCCATGCCGTAGGCGATCTCGTCCTCGACCGTATCGGTGACGAACCCGGCGCGCGGGTCCTGGCCCACCCATCCGACCACATCGGCCAGGTCGCGGGGACGATTCCCGGCCGTCGACCGGCCCGCCACCCGGACCTGGCCGCTCAGGGTGCCACCGCTGAAGTGGGGCACCAGGCCGTTGATGGCGCCGAGCAGGGTGGATTTGCCGGTTCCGGTGCGGCCGACCACGACGGCGAGGTCGCCCTCCTCCACGGTGAAGCTGACGTGTGCGAGCGTGGGTTCGGAAGCGCCGGGGTAGGTGACGGTGACGTCGTCGAACTCGATCATGCGGTCACCTCGTGGAGGCGAACCGACAGCGGCGAGGCCGGCTGCGGGGCGCGCGTGAGCGCCAGCGGCATGACGGCGAGCCCCACCACGACGAGCATCGCTGGGTGCAGGGTGGGCCACACCAGCGGAGACGTCGAAGGATGGAAAGCGGCGTGCAGGGCCGGCCACCAGCCCGTGTCGACGAGCGCGACCACGGCGGCCGCAGCCATGCCCGATGCGGCGAGCGCGGTGTCGCGGACCGTCCAGACGTCGGGCCGATACCGGGTGACCGACAGGCGCCGCCCACCAGCGCGTAGCCCGGCCACCGTCCCCGCTACCCCGAGCGCCAGGAGCGTGACCCCCCAGGCGGGCGAGGCGGACCCCAGCAGGAGGAAGGCCCCGAGGGTGGCGGCGAGCATCGAGGCGAGCAAACCGAGGGTGAGTAGCCGGGAGGGTGGGCGCTGATCCCGCGTCCGGCCGAAGCCGCGGGCCTCCATGCCTGCGGCCAGGCTCAGGGAGCGGTCGATGGCGTCGGCCAGAACCGGGATGATGACGGCCTTGACGGCCTGCCAACCTCGGCGGGCGCCGCCCCGCAGCCGACGCGCACGCCGGACGCGTTGCACCGACTCGATGAGCTGGGGGGCCACCGACAAAGCGATCACCACGGCCACGGACGCCTCGTACAGGGCTGCGGGGACGTTGCGGAGCGCCCGCTTGGGGTTGGCCAGCGCGTTGGCGGCCCCGAGGCACAGCAGCATCGCGGCCAGTCGGCTGGCGTCGTACAGGGTGAACACGAGGCCTTCGGCGCTCACCGGCCCTCCCAGCCGGATTCCGGCCGCCCAGGCGGGGAGCTGGACCTGCGGAAGGGTGACGAGCACGGTGGCACCCCCGGTCGCCCCCATCAGCACGAAGAAGAACAGCCTGACGGAGACGATAAAGGCGCCCAGGACGGCGTAGATGCCGAGCGAGCGTGCCCAGGGGGCATCACCGCGTCGCAGCAGGACCACGGCGCACACGGCCGCGACGAGCAACACGATCAGCAAAGGGCTGGTCGTCATCGACAAGGCCGCCGCCAGACTGAGCGCCCATACCCACCAGGCCCAGGGATGCACCGGGGTCATGATCGCCTGCGACGCACCAGGACGACCGCGACGGCGCCGCCCCCGAGGAGAACAAGGCCACCGGTGACCGCGGCGCCGACCCACGAGGCGTCGGGGCCGGTCGTCGAGACGGCAGGGGTGGGGGTGGCGACGGGGTGGGGTGACGTAGCCGCGGTGCCGGTCG
>NZ_DAIOIA010000103.1:0-11121 GCF_036744435.1 Propioniciclava sp.
CGGGGTCGCTCAGCCTTACCCTTGGCTGAGCGTTCATTGAGGTTGCGGCTCCCGGCACGGTCTCGCACCGCGCGGTTGTTCATTGGCACGGCACCTGGCCGGTGCCTGCGCCCGAGAGCGGCTTGGCTCGTTGCGTTCACATCGGAGCGCAGCAGCAGCAGGCAGAGAGAAGACGCCGATGAGGACTGATCAGGGGGATCCGGAGGCGATGGCTCGGATCTACGACCTCGCGTGGGACTGGGCTCAACGGGTCCTTCCGCAGGGCGACTCGATCCTGACGCCGGGGGAGCAGATTTGGACGCTGGAGAACCTGCGGGAGTTGGAAGAGAAGTTCATCGGACGTCCAGACGTGGCGTTAGGCTCACCGTTCCTGACGAGAGTGCAGGAACAGTTGCGGGACGCGTCCCCCGCAGCGGTGCAGCTGATGGTCGAGGTGCACGTCCTCTACTTCTGGTGGGTCTGGGAGGGCGCCATCTCGGCGTCGAAAAAGCTCGCGGACCTGCGTGCCATCCTGTCCTGGCTACCGGAACGGCCGCCCCTCGCGCCGGAGATCGAAGCGTCGATGGGCCCCGGCATCGCGCATCCTGGCCAGTGGGCGATGGTGCACCGGGAGACGCAACTCGCCTCCCTGGTGCGGGTTGCGACGGCGCTGGCGAGCAGATCGTCAGCTGACTACGCGGGCCTGTTGAGCAGCCCGTTCGCGTTCAGGGACGCCGTCTTTGCCGCCCCGGCGCCTTCTGGGGACACCGCGAAGCACGGGTTGATCCATCTGGTGTTTCCCGACACCTTCGAGTCCATCGTGTCCGGCTCCCACAAGCAATGCATCATCGACCGGTTCGGTGAGCACACCGGAGAGGCGCCCGACACGGACGCCGCCCTGCTGCAGATCCGTCAAGAACTCTCCTCCGCCGGTTGGGGCGAGGGATTCAGCTACTACGACGACATCAACGACCCGCTGCTCCACCTCTGGTCGAAGAACACGAAGACGTGGGGCGCGCTGCTCCACTGGATCGAACGGGTGTCGGCGACGTTCGACCTGGAGGCAGACGAGCGCAGCTACAAACTGTCGGTGGCCGCCGAGCTGAGGGGTGGGCGCGCCGCCATGATGGCGGGGGCGGACGGGTGGTGGGAGGTCCTGCGCCGAGCGATGGTCCACCGCGAGAACAACCTGTTCGGCTGGCGGCATCGAGGAGAGTTCGTCCGCTGGATGAAGGAGAACCCAGCTGACGCCGAGGCGGCGTTGAGGACGCTGTGGGAGGTGGACAGCGGGCGCTCAGAGCCCCAGCGGATCGACGCGTTCGCCGCAGCCATCCGGCCGTCGGGGCTCACCACGACCGGCTCGGTGGTGAACCTTGCCGCGGGGCTCTTGATGGCCAGCCGGCCGCAGTATCAACCACCCCTCAAGGTCGACCTGACACGTCGGCTGTGGCGACTGGCGGGCTGGGGCAACGAACCGGCGAACTCCACGCCGGGCCACGTCATCGTCCGCGCCTATGCCTTCTTCGACGAGCTCGTTCGCGACAGCGCCGCCGCGGACCACCCCCTGCGGGACCGGCTCGATGCGCAGAGCGCCCTGTGGGCATTGGGTCATCTCAACGAACGCCCGGTGACGTGGACGGAACAGGAGTGGGCCGAGTTCACCGCCTTCCGAGGTGGCGCCGAGACCGAGGAGCCGGAACCCGTCGAGGGGTTGACGCCTGAGCCGGAACCCGTCGTGGTCCCGTCGAAGGACTTCGTTGCGGTGGCCGCGAAGGACCTCCACGTTTCCCGCGGCTTCCTCGACACGATCGTCACGCTCCTCGAGGACAAGGGCCAGGTCGTGTTCTACGGGCCACCCGGAACGGGTAAGACCTACCTCGCCAAGCGCCTGGCCCGAGCGATCGTGGAGGAGGAACCCGACCGGATGACGGTGGTGCAGTTCCACCCCGCCACCACCTATGAGGACTTCTTCGAAGGGCTGCGGCCGCGGCTTGGCGAGGATGGTCACATCAGCTACGAACTACGCCGTGGGCCGCTCTCCCTCCTAGCGAAGGAGGCGCTGGACCACCCCGAGCACAGCTACGTGATGGTCATCGACGAGCTCAACCGGGCCAACCTGCCCAAAGTGCTGGGCGAACTGCTGTTCCTGCTCGAGTACCGGCGCGAGTCGGTCGCGACGCTGTACCGTCCCGAAGAGAAGTTCGAGTTGCCGGAGAACCTGTTCTTCATCGCGACCATGAACACCGCCGACCGGTCGGTCGCGCTCGTCGATGCCGCGTTGCGGCGCCGCTTCCATTTCGTCCCGTTCTTCCCTCACCAGGGGGAGATGAAGGGCCTCCTTCGCCGTTGGCTCACCGACCACGGGCAGGCGACGGTGGTCGCGGACCTCCTGGACGCGGTCAACGAGGAACTCCGGGGTCACGTCGGCGATCATCTCGTCATCGGGCCCAGTCACTTCATGAAGGGCGACCTGTCGGAGGAGGCGCTGGCCCGCATCTGGGAGTTCAACATCTATCCCACCCTTGAAGAGTTGCTGTGGGGAAGGACGGATGAACTGAAGGTGTGGCAGTGGACGGCCGTCCGGCACCGCTACGCGACCCTGCTGCACCTTCCCGTCGACGACGCTGTGTCGGTGGCGGTCGCCGCGGTGACCGACGCGGAACTGTGAGCGGAGACGCGGGTGAGCCCGTCGTGTATCAGGTCGCGGAATACCAGCAGATCGAGGCGGCACTCACCGACGACGCGGCGCGCCGGCTGCAGGGCATCGCTGGGCCCCGCCTGACGCTGAGTCCCAGCCCGCAGGGCTACCGGATCCGGGCCTCCTCCTACGTCGGGTCCATCTCGGCCCCCGGCGTCGTCGTTCACATCGTCCCGAAGGTTCCGCTGGACAACGTGCTCCACCTCCTGACGTGGAGCACCGAACGGATCGCCTTCGGGACGGACACGGTCGGGCACGCGAAGGGCGGCCTCACCGGAGCGGTTGCCGCCTGGTATGTCCGCGTTCTCGAACGAGCCCTGATGCTCGGCATCGATCGGTCCTACATCGAGGAAGCCGACCGCCTGGTCGCGCTGCGTGGGCGGATCGACTGGCCTGCGCACGCCCGAGGCGTCGGGCTGCCCACTCCTATCCCCTGTCGTTACGACGAATGGTCGCTCGACACGCGGGCCAACCGGATCGTGGCGGCCGCGGCTCGCGTCCTGGTGCGGCACCGCGCCGTCCCGCAGGCGTCCGCTTTCGTGTTGCGCCGACTGCTGGGCCGCCTGGAGGGGGTGGGCCCGCTACGGTCTGATGACCTCGGGGGCGCGGAGCGCTTCCTGACCCGTTTGAACGAGCACTATGCCGGGGCCGTCCGCCTGGCGCGCCTCGTGCTGCACGCTGCCGGCCCTGCGCACGGTGCCGGAGGCGCCGCGGTGTCGGCCTTCCTGGTCGACATGAACGACGCCTTCGAGGACTTCGTCTTCGCCAGCCTCCAGCAGCGGCTACGCGGCCGGTGGGATGCCGTGAAGCGGTGCGTCCCGCTGGACGTCGACTCCCACGTGCGATCCGAACCAGACCTCCTGTTCACCGACACGTCGGGTGTGAACGTGCTCGTCGCGGATTGCACGTACAAGATCGCTCACGGCGGACGCGGGCGGACCCCGGACTACTATCAGCTGCTGGCCTACTGCACCGCCTTGGGGCTGCCCCGCGGGGTCCTGGTCTACTGCGACGCGGGGGGTGCCACCACGGCGCCCCCGCGGGCCATCGAGGTGCGGCTCGCCGGGACCCGGTTGGAGACCTTCCCGGTTCACCTGGGCGGGAGCATCGCGGACATCGACGGCCAGCTCGACCGCCTGGCGGACCACCTTTACCTCACTGGTTCCACCACAATCGATCCAAGTTGAAGACTTAAGAGTTATCAGCGCTACTCGTGGTGTCACATATGCGGGGGACTGGTCCGGCCAGCTCGCAGACATGTATAGTTATGGAACGAGAGCGACGCCAGGTCGATGTTGTCTCCTGGGGGTGGGTAGACGGCTTCTAAGCCCTTCGACCGGCGTCGCTCTCCCTGTGCGTTCAAGGGGTGTCGTCCCATGCTTGCCCCCGTCCGAACGACGGACACCCCCCACGGCAACCGCGGCAGGCTCCTCGCTAGAGTCGGGGCCATGACCTCCGGACTTGAGCGGGCACGTCAGAAAATGGCTGCCGCCGGCGCGACCGACGCCGCCATCGACGTCTTCTCCCACTACTACCAGCAGCTGGGCACCGCCGGTGGCGGCTACATCCGCGAAGACTCGATCGAACCCCTCACCGATCCGCCGAGGCTCGCGTCGGTGGACATCGATCCCGACGTCGCCCGCGACGCCCTCGCCCGCACCGCGATCATCAAGCTCAACGGCGGACTGGGAACCTCGATGGGCCTCGACGGCCCCAAGACCCTGCTGCCGGTGCGCGGACGCAAGACCTTCCTCGACATCCTCGTCGCCCAGGTGCTCCGAGCCCGCGAGCGTTACGACGCGCGGCTGCCCCTAATTTTCATGAACAGCTTCCGCACCCGGCAGGCCACCTTGGACCATCTCGAACGCTACGACGACCTCGCGGTCGGGGATCTCCCGATCGACTTCCTCCAGGGCTTCGAGCCGAAGCTCACCCGAGACACCCTCGAGCCCATCGCCTGGCCGGCGGACCCCACGCTCGAGTGGTGCCCGCCCGGGCACGGCGACATCTACACCTCCCTCGTCGGAACCGGTCTGCTCGACCGGCTCGTCGCCGCGGGGTTCCGCTACGCCTCCATCGCCAACGGCGACAACCTCGGCGCAGGCCCCAACGCCACCCTGGCGGGCTGGTTCGCCCAGTCGGGTGCCCCGTACGCCGCCGAGGTCTGCCCGCGCACCCCCAACGATCGTAAGGGCGGGCATCTCGCGATCCGCAGGAGCGACGGCCGCCTCATCCTCCGCGACACCGCGCAGACCGCGCCGGAAGAACTGGAGTACTTCACCGACGAGTACCGGCATCCCTACTTCCACGCCAACAACCTGTGGGTCGATCTGGAGGCTCTCGGCCGGCTCATGGCGGAGCGGCACAACGTCTTGGGGCTGCCGCTGATCCGCAACGAGAAGACCGTCGACCCGGCCGACAAGACGACCCCGGAGGTCATCCAGTTGGAGACGGCCATGGGTGCGGCCATCGAAGTGTTCCCCGGAGCTCAGGCGATCGCCGTCGAACGCGACCGGTTCCTGCCGGTGAAGACGACCAACGAACTCATGCTCGTCCGCTCGGATGCCTTCGCCCTGGACGGGGACGCCCGCCTCCTGGCCACCACCGAGCGGCTCCCCGCCGTCTCCCTCGACAAGCGGTTCTACGCGTTGTTGCCCGACTTCGAGGCGCGCGTGGAGTTCGTCCCCTCCCTGCGGGAGGCGCGCTCGCTGACCGTGCACGGGGACTGGACGTTCGCCGACACCGTCACCGTGGTGGGCGACGCCGTGCTGCCGGACGAAGGTGAGCCGCGGACGGTCGACGCAGAGGTCATCGGGCAGCAGTGAACGGCCCCTGGCACCAGGCGCTCGGGCTGGCGCTCACCGGTGAGGATCTCGCGCTGGGCGTCCAGGAGAGGTTCGAGGTGAACGAGGCGGTCGCCGCCCTGGCCTCGGTCGACTGGGACGCCGCACGCATCGCAGAGCACGCCCACCGCCTGGTCGGGCAGGCGCCCTGGCCGCATCCGGTGCCCGCTGCCCAGCGGGGTCCGATCGGTGCTGCCGAGTTCCACGCCGCCCTGCTCCGGCTCCGGGAGCGACTGGGGCTGAGCGCGCTGGAGGTCCGGCCACCTTCTACCCGGACCCGCCTGGACGCCGACGAGCGTCGCCTGCTGGCCGACGTCCCCCCGCACTTCGGACGCACCTGACGGCGGCTTCGCACAGACGGATACGCCGTGGCCCGCCGGTCGAGGCGTCGTCTCGTCCCGGCGCTGCGGCCGGGACCCGTGGGGTGGGAGCGTCGACGGCGGTGCGGACGAACTGAACGGGGCCCGCCTGGTGGCGGACCCCGTTCACAGTCGGTCCGCGGGCGTGACCCGCGCAGGTTCTCCGCTTAGTTGCGGGCCTTGAGCAGATCGCGGATCTCAGTGAGGAGTTCGTCGGTCGACGGAGCCTCGGCGGTAACCTCGACCGCCTTGTTCTTGTCGGCACGATCCTTCAAAGCCGTGTACGGCTTGATGATGAAGAAGTACAGCACCGCGGCGACGATCACGAAGGCGACGACGGCGTTGATGAAGACACCGACGTTGATATTGAGGTAGGGGATCGCGACGGCGCTGAAGTCCGGCTGCCCGCCGATGAGGCCGATGAAACCCATGATGATGCCGGTGAAGGCGTCAACCACCTTGGAGAAGGACGCGCCGATGATGACGGCGGTCGCCAACTCGATCAGGTTGCCCTGCATCAAGAAATCCTTGAAACCCTTCATGGAACTGTGTTTCCCTCTCGTTCGCTGTGCCCGCGTGGGGTGTGGTGTTGCCGATCGTGGATTCTTGCGAAACCGCGTCCAGTGGCAACCACGACGCTACACTGTGCCGTTTGATCGGCCCACGCGAATCGCCCTGTGAACACTCCGGACCCGGCGACTCAGCGCACCGCGATCGTCACGGCGTCCACGGATGAGAGTTGGGCGAGCTTGGACGCCACCTGCGGCTCCACCTCGATGAGCGCGGCCCGCGACGAGGCGCCGAGGCCGCTGTCGGAGTCGGGTGCGGACAGGACGCGGACCTCGGCTGCCAGCGTGCCGCCGTCGGTGCCGAGGAGGTCGAGGACGGCGCCAGGCTTCACCAAGGCGGCGATGGCGCTGCTGGGAAGGGGGAGGGCCACGACGACGAAACCGGGACGCGCCAGCCGCTCACCGGCGGCGACGGAGGCATCGGTCAGGATGCTGCCGGCGGTCAGGGGCGCCGCCAGGGTCGCTCCCACCGCCTGATCGGCCTGCAGCATCGCTCCCTGCGGGACGGCCTCAGCCGGGATGCTGCGGGCGCCCACGTCGGCGGCGGTCAGCACCGTGCCCGCGGGCAGTGCGCGCCCGGTGACGACGACCATGACGGCGTCGGGCTGGTGCGGGGCCAACGCCAGGAGGGCGGCCAGCACGGCGAGAAAGGTGCACGCTGCAGCGAGCGGACGACGCCGTAACCGCACGACACGGGGAAGCCTGACAACGGCGCGGGGTGGTTTCACACCCGGACGTTAGGCAGGGGGCGTCAGCTCGCCGCCGCCGTCCCGGTCGAAGGTGTGGCCGGCGTGTCCTTCTTGGCTTTCTCCTTCGGTGCAGAGGCCTTCTTTTCGGAGGCGACCT
The DNA here is from genome assembly GCF_036744435.1 of Propioniciclava sp. Classification (NCBI taxonomy): domain Bacteria; kingdom Bacillati; phylum Actinomycetota; class Actinomycetes; order Propionibacteriales; family Propionibacteriaceae; genus Propioniciclava; species Propioniciclava sp. The sequence continues at coordinate 7,295 of NZ_DAIOIA010000103.1, forward strand.
TGCCCTTGTCGGAGGAACTGCGGTTGTCGGTCGCGTAGAAGCCAGACCCCTTGAACACGACACCAACTGCGCTGAACACCTTGTGCAGCGGACCTTGGCAGGTGGGGCACACGGTCAGCGGGTCGTCGGTGAACCTCTGCTGCACCTCCAGGTCGGCTCCGCAGTTCGCGCAGCGGTACTCGTAGGTGGGCATGCGGCTCCTTTCACAGCGACGGCCCAGTGTAACTCCGTGGTGCGAAGGCCTCAGCGGGGGACCGCGCCCGTGGCGATTGACCGGGTGGGAGTGATGATCAGATCGACCCGGCGATCCCACGGATCGAGCGGGACGACCGGGACGACCTCGGCGTCGGACACCAAGGTGGCCACCAGCGCATCGGACGCGGCGTGGGCCAAGGCGCGGTCGTACCAGCCCCCGCCCGTGCCCAGGCGATCGCCCTCGGGGGTGACCCGCAAGGCCGACACCCACACCAGGCTGCACTCCGCCAACGCTTCGGGGCCCAGGGTGGGGGTCGTCGGCTCGGGGATGCCACGCCATCCCGCACGGACCGCCTCTGGACCCGCATACCAGGCCCACGCGGGTGCGCGGTGGCCAGCCAGGACCGGCAGCAGGACGGCCACCCCGCGGGCATGCAGAGCGGCGATGAGGTCTGCGGTGTCCGGCTCGGGCGGGACCGACACGTAACAGGCGATCGTCCGATGTCCCGCGCAGGCGGCCAGCAGTGCAGGCAGGCGGGCGGCGTCCGCGTGCACGCGGGAGGCATCCGCCTGGCGCTGAGAAAGAACCTCGGCGCGAGCACGCCTCTTGGCGGGGAGTTGCCCAGATGTTTGCACGGCTCGCGGCGCCCTTCGCAGGAGCGGTGCGCTCCTTGTCTTATCTTAGTTTCATGGCCAGCTTCGCACCTATGACGAACGACGGCGTCGAGGGCGACGCCCCGCGCTACGCGGCATTCTCGCGCCCCGCAGGGACCGCCCGCTCGCTGGAGGAGGAGCGCGCCTTCTTGCTGGGCAAGGTGCAGCACATGCGCCCGTTCGCCATGCAGATCCTGGACGTCCCCGGCCTGGTGCTGTGCGAGGACATCGTCTCCGACCTCGACCTACCGCTGGTGACCACCGCGCGCGTGGACGGCTACGGCGTCCGCGGTTCCGACCTGGTGGGCGCCACCCCGCTCAACCCGGCCTCCCTGCACCTGGTGGGCAGCATCCGCGCCGCCGACGACCCCGGGCGCCCGCTGGTCGCGGGTGCCACCGTCCGCGTCGAGGCGGGGGCGATCGTCCCCGAGGGCGTCGACGCCGTCGTCCCGCTGACCGCCGGTGCGCCCGGAGAGGACGACACCATCCTCATCGGCACCGAGACCCGCCTGTTCCAGAACGTGCGCCGCGCCGGGTCGGAGTTGTCCGACGGGACGCCGCTGTTGCGTGCCGGTGACGTGCTCACGCCCAGATCCGTCGCGGTGCTCGCGGAAGTGGGCCTCGACAAGGTGATGGTGCGGCCCCGCCCCCGCGTTGTGGTGTTCACCGTGGGGGAGACGCTCGTCGAGCCGGGACGCGCGCTCACCGCGCCGCAACAGCGCTACGACGCCACCACCGCCTTGATCACCGCCGCCGCGCGCAGCGACGGCGCCACCGTCTACCCGCTGGGCGTCGTGGCCGCAGACCCGGAGGCGGTGGCCCGCGTCGTCAACGACCAGCAGATCCGCGCCGACCTCATCGTCGCCGTGGGGGCGGCCCCGTTCGTCGACGCCATCCCCGGCGCCCGGGACGCCGACGAGGCGATCGTCGGCCTCAACGGGCAGGTGTCGGTGGCCTACGCGGCGCTGGGCGACAACCAGACCCCGCTGGTGACGCTGCCTGCCGGCGTCATTTCCGCCTACGTCGCCTACCTGGCGTTGGTGCGGCCGCTGGTCAACACCCTCAACGAGGTCGACCCGCTGGCCGGTGACCGCGTCCTGGGGAGGCTCACCGAGACCGTCGAGTCCGAGGTCGGCGTCACCCAGTACGTCCCGGCCGTTCGGACCCTCCTGGGGGCGACGACGCCCGTCGCGGCGGCCGACTCCCAGCTTGCCTGGGATCTGGCCCGCGCCAACGTGCTGGCGATCATCCCGCCGAACGCCGGTCGGGTCGAAGCCAACACGCACGTGGACTGCCTGGTGCTCGGCGACGGAACGGATCCCGAGGCCCGGTGAGCCTGTGGGGGGAGCGCCGCTGGCCCGTCAGCCTGCAGCACGGCCCCGTCGGCCTGCGCCCGCTCTGGGTCGGCGACGAGGACGACTGGTATGCGGTGCGCGCGCGCAACGCCGCCTGGACGCTGCCCTGGGATGCCACGCGTCCCGCGGAGGCCACCAGCCCAGGGCTCACCTTCCGTCAGATGGTCCGCCGGCTCGACGCCGACGCCCGCGCAGGACGGGCCCTGCCGTGGGCCATCACCTGGACCGAGCCGAACGGCGCCACCCGGCTCGTCGGGCAACTCACCATCTCGGGCATCACCTACGGCTCTGCACGGTGGGGCATGGCGGGCTACTGGGTCGATCGTGACGTGGCCGGACGCGGTGTCGCCCCGACCGCGCTCGCCCTGGGCGGCGACTACGCCTTCACGGTTGTGCGGCTGCACCGGCTCGAGGTGGCGATCAGACCCGAGAACGTCAACTCCCTGCGGGTCGTCGAGAAGCTGCGGTTCCGCCCCGAGGGACTGCGTCCCGCATACATGCACGTCAACGGCAGCTGGCGCGATCACGCGATGTTCGCGTTGCACGCCGAGGAGGTGGGCGCCGAGGGGCTACTCGGTCGGCTTCTCTCGGCGCGACGGGATGCACCGTCGGCTGGTTGAGTGTCCCACCTGGGGGTGACACGGGCCGCGTCCTGACTACGACTTCTGGCGTGGATGGGTCCGGCGCGGCGCGTCCTGCCCGGCCGCTTCTCAGGCCGGCTTTAGGGTTTCGGACATGGGTTTTCAGGGACTGATCTTCGGCGCCGTCGCGGCGTGCTGGCTGGTCTACCTGGTGCCCATGCTGCTGAACCGACGCGACTCCGGCCTCGTGGAAGAGGGCGAGCCCAGCGAGCCCTTCGGCTCCTCGGTGACCATCGTCCGGCGGGGGACCGCCCTGGACGCCGCCGAGAACGGGTCCGCCGTCGTGTCGACACCGCACAACCGCCGCGCCGCCCTGCGTGAACTCGCCGACCGGGACCGGGAGACCGCCGGACGACGCCGCAACGTCATGATCTTCCTGAGCCTGTTCGGCATCACCACCGCCGCGCTCGCCGCCTTCGGCCTGGTGCCCTGGTGGGTGCTCACGCTGCCCGTCGGGCTCCTCGTCGCGTTCCTGGTGGTGGCCCGGTTCAGCGTCGCCCGCCTGCGCCGCGAACTCGACGAGCGCGCCCGCATCATCCGCGGCGGCGATGTCGACGAGATGACCGTCGCGATCGCCGTCCGCGAGTCCACCGAGGAAGACGAGGCCGCCCAGTCGGTCGAACTCAGCGCGCCCATCGAGCAGACGGGCTCGCTGTGGGAGCCCATCCCGATCACGGCCCCCACCTATGTGTCGCGCCCGCTCGCCCCCCGCACCGTTCGCACCATCGACCTGTCGGCGCCCGTCGCCGGCAAGAGCTCGCTCCCGGTCACCGCCGATGGCCCCGAGACTCCGGCCGCGTCCCCGCAGGCCGACACCTCGGCGTCCGATCAGGGCACCGATCGTCCCCGCGCCGTCGGCGAGTGATTTCGCCGGATCCGGGCCGCATGGTAGTCTGATCCTCGCTTTAGGGGCTATGGCGCAGTTGGTAGCGCGTCTCGTTCGCAATGAGAAGGTCAGGGGTTCGAATCCCCTTAGCTCCAC
>NZ_DAIOIA010000104.1:0-11109 GCF_036744435.1 Propioniciclava sp.
CCTCGGCGCGCAACTGGACGCGGCGGCGCCCCCCGGCGTGGGGGGTCTGGTGGCGGGCGGCGGCCATGAGGGTTTCCACCAGGTGCAGCGACCCGGCCCCGGAGGTGGCGGGTTCGGCGCCGATGCGTCGCCCCTGCGTGGACAGGGCGCGGCTACGGCGTCCGGCGCTGCCCGCGCCCACCCCGCGGACGGCGAACAGGCGCGGCCGATAGGGCGCTGCCGCGGCGGCGATCTTGTCGGTGCCCTCACCGGAGGGCTGGTCGTTGCCGAGTTCGGGGGGCAGCGGCGGGGGCACGTCGAGCGGCGCCTCGGCCTGATCCTGTGGGCCGGGCGGCGGCGCGTCCGGCTGGGAGGTGTCGGTGTCGGGCTGTGGCGGGTCGGTGTCGGGCTGGTCGGCGCTGTCGGAGTCCTCCGGCGGACGATCCTCGGGTGCCGGGTCGTCGGTGGGCGGCTCGGGTGGGGTGTCGTCGGGATCCGGCTCTTCATCCCCCAGGAGACGGTCGAGGAGGTCCTCGTCGAGCCCCGGGGCGTCGAACGGGTTGCGGCGGCGGCGATGCGGCAACGCCAGCAGGGCGGCCTGGCGGATGTCGGCGCGGGTGACGGTGTCGCGTCCGGCCCAGGCGGCGTGCGCGACCGCCGCGCGGGCGGTGACGATGTCGGCGCGCAGGCCGTCCACCTCGAACCCGGCACACACGCGGGCGATCGCGGCCAGCGCATTGTCGCTGAGCTTCACCCCCGCCAGGCGGGCGCGAGCCTGACCGATGCGGGCCCGCAACGCGGCCTCGTCGGCGGCGAAGGATGCGGCGAACGTGAGCGGGTCGGCGTCGAAGGCGAGCCGCCGGCGGACGACCTCGACACGGCGTCCAGGTTCGCGGGGGGCGACGACCTCGACGGTGAGACCGAACCGGTCCAGCAATTGGGGCCGCAGTTCGCCCTCCTCAGGGTTCATGGTGCCGATCAGGACGAAGCGGGCGGCGTGCTCGACGGAGATGCCGTCGCGTTCGATGGTCGCCCGGCCCATGGCAGCGGCGTCCAGGAGCAGATCGACGAGGTGGTCGTGGAGCAGGTTGACCTCGTCGACGTAGAGGATGCCGCGATGGGCGCGCGCAAGCAGGCCCGGCTCGAACGTCACCTCACCCTTGGACAGGGCGCTTTCGAGTTGGAGGGAGCCCAGGACGCGGTCCTCGGTGGCGCCGACCGGGAGTTCGACGAGCCGCACCGGACGCGACGTGCGCGTGGCGGCGTCCCGGTCGGGCAGGTCGAGAGAGACCGCGGAAGGATCGTCCGTGTCGATGGAGAACCGGTCGCCTTCGTAGACGTCGACGGGCGGCAGGACGGCGGCCAGCGCACGCACGGCGGTGGATTTGGCGGTGCCCTTCTCGCCACGGATCAGCACCCCGCCGATCTCCGGGGAGATCGTGGACAAGATGAGGGCCAGCCCCATCGGGTCGAGGTGGTCGGCTTCGCAGCCGACGATGGCCGAAAAGGGGTACTGCTGTGGCATGTGAGGCTCCCGCTCTGTTCGCCAACGTGGTCGTCGTGGCGCGGGGCCGGTCTTCGGACTGGCCGAGTCCCTTTCGGGCTCGGTTCACCGCAGCGGGCCTGTGCCGGACTCTCACCGGCTTCCCAGATTCTCCCCGTCGTTGCCGCGCCGCCGGTTCCGTCGGCCGTCCACTCGGGGGCACCTCGTGCCGTCGTCCACGATAGCGTGGTGAGGTGCCCACCGAACGTCGCGCCCCCTCCTCGATCACTGTCGTTGGTATCGGCGCCGATGGTGTGTCAGGCCTGAGTGATCACGCGCGGGCGCTGGTCGCCGAGGCGGACGTCCTGATCGGCTCACCGCGTCAGCTCGGGCTCGTCCCGGACGCCTCCGCCGCCTCGCGGCTCCCGTGGCCGTCCCCGCTCCGTGCCGGTCTGCCCGCGCTGCTGGCCTCGTTGCCGCAGGGGCGAGTCGTCGCGCTCGCGTCCGGGGATCCGCTCGCGTCCGGGATCGCCACCACGCTGATCGGCCTGCTGGGCCCTGACGCCGTCCGTGTCGTTCCCGCGGTGTCCTCGGTGGCGCTGGCCCGCGCCGAACTGGGCTGGTCCGCCGAGGAGTGCGCCGTCGTGAGCCTGGTCGGGCGTCCCGTCGCGCTCTTGGCCCGCGAGTTGGCGCCCGGACGCCGGATCCTTGCGCTGTCCTCCGATGAGACCACCCCGGCGGCGATCGCCGGGCTGTTGTTCGGTGCCGGTTATGGCGCCAGCGTCCTGCACGTCCTCGGCGATCTGGGCTCGGAGCGGGCGTCCCGGATCGATGCCACCGCCGAGACCTGGGACGCCCACCCGCCCCGCCTCAACGTGGTCGGCATCGAACTGGTAGGCCCGCACCGCTACGGCTGGACGGCCGGGCTCCCCGACGACGCGTACGCCAACGACGGCCAACTCACCAAACGCGACCTGCGCGCCTCCGCGCTCGCCCGGCTGGCCCCCACCCCGGGCGCGCTGCTGTGGGACGTCGGCGCGGGAGCAGGTTCGCTCAGCATCGAATGGTCGCGGGCACACCCCACCTGCCGCGCCCTGGCGATCGAGGCCAACGACACGCGCGCCGCCCGCATCGAACAGAACGCCGCGTCCCTCGGCGTCCCGACCGTGCAGGTCGTCCATGGGGCCGCCCCCGACGCCTTGGCCGAGTTGCCCGCCCCCGACGCGATCTTCATCGGCGGCGGAGCGACCGTCCCGGGCGTCCTGGACCGCTGCCTGGACGCACTGCGTCCGGGGGGGCGCCTGGTCGTCCACGGCGTCACCCTCGAAACCGAGGTGCTGTTGGCGTCCCGCTACGCCGAACTCGGCGGCGAACTCACCCGGATCAGCGTCGAGACCGCGGCCCCCATCGGCACGTTCACCGGTTGGAAGCCCGCCCGCCGCGTGACGCAGTGGGCATGGTCTACCGAGCGGCGGGACGGTTCGCTACTGCATCGAGCGAGATCGACCACCTCGCCTAGTTCTAGCTAGGGGGCCCTGAAGTGTCAGTCGCCCGATTTATCCTTTCGCCATGCCACTGAGCGCGAATCCCTCTGAAACCCCCTCCACCGAATGGTTTGGCCTCACATCCAGTGAATTTCGTCGACTATTACGCACCTCAGCAGTTATGGTGGGAGTCGTTTGGGCCTTAGCCTTCTCTTTGGCTGTGGAATTTGCGTGGCTGCTGACTGCCAGTCAGCCTCAAAACCTTTTCGCTACACTCGAGAACACTCTCGGCCCATCGTTCCCACAAGACGCCTTGGCCGCCTCCCAGGGAGCATTAGGGGTTTGTGTCGCACTCTTCATCGCCGTGGGAATCGCTCGCTCACGACCGGTCAGTCCGCATGCCGAGGCACAGTCCCGCGCAATCTCCCTTCTCTCCATGATTTGCTGCCTCATCACGGCCCTGCCTAGCGCAACCTTCGCCGTCATCTTGTTATGGATTCCGAGTGAATTATTGCGCGCGTCCTCCCTTCTATTCATCGCCACCCTCTCAGCCTCCATGATGGGGCTCACTCCATTGAACGAATCGGCGCTCTGGACTGCCCGCCGACTCTCGGCCGACCGCGCCCATATGGCGAGGAAGCTTTCCAGAAACCTTTGCAATGAGACCGCAATCCCGTTCGACATGACCATTCGACAGGCCTCCCGCAGAGTCATAGCAGCACGCGTGATAGTCGTTCCTCTCTTGCTTCTTCTTATCGCGAAGACCGCGATTATCTACGCAGCCCCGTCTTCCCTGCCGATCCGATGGCTCCTTTGTACGGCTCTTGCTGTCGCCCTACCCGCATCCTGGTTTATTCAGCTTAAACTCAGCCTTAAGGCTGCGCTGTCAGCACACCACTCCTGGCGATTCATTCAGGGGCTCTTCGTGCTAGCACTCATACTGCCGGGCGGCTCGATTGCGCTGGCACTATTCTACGAGGGAGAGATCACCCTTTTCGCATTCATCGTTCTCCTTGTTGCATTAGTTGGTGTCAGCTCCAGCGGGCTCTTCGCCTGCAATCTAGCCGGTGGCAAACTAATCCTGCATGTCATGGCGCAGCACACCATCTCCGTGGAGGAACAAACCACCAAGACCCAAGACGAACAACTTTATGCGCGCACACAGTTCCAGCAAGAATTTCCGCGAGGCCCCTCCACCTCTCCACGGGCGCAGACAAGGCGGCTACGCATCGGACGCCCCCGGGCGTTCCGTCGGACCCAGAAAGCAAGGCCCAAGAATCCAGCGATGAAATCAGTTCATGGGACCACGTGAACCGCGGCCACAAGAAATGTGTGGTTCGCCCTCAATGACCTAGGGGACCTCGCCACGTCAGGCGCACCCACGTTGGCGAATCGGCACCACCCGTTGTTGAATTCGACAGTCTTGGTGTCACCTGTTCCAGCGGCCTTCAGGCAGCGGCTCTTCTCAGTGAGATCGTCCCAGCAATGCGGCCCCTCGGCCGGGAGAGCAACGCCCTCGTGAAGGTGCTCGAGCCAGATCGCCGGGATCGACGGGGCCGTTCGGCAGTACTTCAGGGGTGGCCTGGAGAAGGTAGGCCACATCGCTACAGCTGGGACCCCATGCTTCACTTCACCTAATGCTCCTCCAGGATTCCTCGAGCTGCTCCGGTACCGGGACTGAGCTTCGTCAGCGGCGTCACCGCGACGCGGGGATGCTCCTGGCGTGAAGCCGCCGCGCAAAGAACAGCAGGGACACCGAGGCCAGCCCGACGGTCACGCCGATGGCCGTTTCGATGATGCGCACCTGCAGAAGCGGGATGACCGGTTGCGGGGAACCCAGTTGCACCATCAGCAAGGCGAGCGGGGTGATGAACAAGAGGGCGAGCGAGTAGTGGCGCAAGACGAACAGTTCGGCCAGGAACTGCAGCAGCACCACCCACACGACGAGTTGCCACGGCTGCGACGGAAACGACAACAGGAACGCGGTGACCACGACGCCCGCGCAGGTGCCGACGACCCGGTGGATGCCGCGCTCGACTCGGGCCCACGTCCCGGTAACCGACAGCGGCACGATCGCGGCGATTTGCGCCCAGTAGGGGTGGCTGATGCGCGCCAGTGCGGCGAGTGCCCCCGCAGCGAACGCCACCGCCGCAAACAGCCCCGCGTCCGCCCAGCGCGCCGACCAGGGAACTGGCGCTGGCGGTGCAGGATCCTGACCGTGGTGCGCTTCCCCTAGCCACTGGCCAAGAATGCCAAGGACGACGCACAGGGCTGCGACCGACCCGGCGAGCAGGGCCGCGACGGGGATTGACGCCGCGGGTGGCGCGGACGCCACGGCGGCCACCGAGAACACGGCGAACAGTGATCCTGCCGGGCGAATACCGCGCACCCGGACCACCACCGCCACCACGCCGGCCACGACTGAGGTCACGACCAGCGAGATCCACAACTCCGCGACCGCGGGAATGTGCTCCCCGATGCTGGCGATGGTGGCACCCACGGTGACGCACAGCGTCAAGATGACACCCATGAGGGCCTGCCGTCGGGCTCGGAGCCGCGTCGGCTCGCCGCGGGAAAAGATGCCGGTGAACGCCCCGAACCCAACGTAGAGCGCCCAGTCGATGCGTCCGATCAGCAGCAGGCAGATCAGCGGAACAGCGAGCCCGGCGGTGATCCGGAATGCGGGGAGATGATCGGCACGGGAGGGGCCAAGCCGAAGGAACCGCTTCAGGGACGGGTAAGGATCGACCGTCCCGGACACAGCACTCCTCTCTCTGGGCCGCCTCGCGGCCCGAGGTGTTCACGGCACTTCCGCCACACCGGCCCCGAGGATAATCGCACGCCCACCCCGTTCTGCTCAGCGGCGCCGCAGCAGGACCACGCCGTGCTCGACGGTGGCCTTCTAGGTGCCATGGGGCCGGGTGACCTCATCGCTGAACACCAGGCCTCTTCGTAGACCAACCCGGGTCCAACCGACCCCGTATGCGCCTAAGCTCGCCACAAGTACTACCAAGCTCGCCACAACCATGCACGTCAATCCCGCCACGAAGGGCAGCCACACCCACGCTAGTATGGGCCCGTCCGGAAGCTGGTATTCGTCGCGCACCACTCCGAACCACAAGAGGGCGAACGCCCCTGCCGTCGCCCAGCCTGCGCCACAAGCGAGCCGCCACCGCCACGGTTTCATTATTGGCAGCCATTTCGCACGTAGTCCATATACGACGCCCTTGTCGAAGACGGATCAACACTCCAAGGGGACTTCCACAGCGCAAAGCTCACGTGGCACCGATACTGCCACCACATCCCAGTCGTATCCGCCGCGGAACGCGTAGACCTTCGCCCCACGAGAGTACTTAGAGCATACCTGCCTCCTGGGGAAGAATACGAACACTGATGTCAACTTATGCGCGTGACCCGCCCACAGCCAATAAGGAGTTCTGCAAGGATAGGTGAACGCTGAGTGTCAACCCCCGAAGGCTGGAGTGGAAGGATGTCCACCGTGACGAAGCTACGCTCCAGGGAGTTCCTCGACCGTGTTGTTTGGGTCGCAGAGATCTGTGAGCTCGATAGAGGGCTTGGCCATATTGCGAGTGATTTGGGGGTCCGCCTCGCGACGCTGTACTCCTGGACGAATAAGGCTCGATATTGCGGACCGCGGACAATCCGGCTCCACCGAAGGGCAGTCGCCTGAACTGCGGAGAGCGGAGCGCCGGACAAGGAGCTCAAGCAAGCGGTCGAGGTCCTGCGCCGCGACCGATTACCTCTCGCGAGCGCATCCGCCGGGGATAATGATGGACCTGGCTCGGACAACGGCTGGTGAAGCGCGTTCGGAAGAAGCCGGGCTCTGGCGGCACGAGACCGGGTCACCGAGCCGCGACGACCGTTTGCGTCCTCACCAACGCAAGGGCCACATCCGCCACAAGTTCCAAGTCGATGGACCGAACGAACCCAGGATCGGGGACACCACCGAACACTGGACCAGTTAAGGCGGGCATATGTGTGCGCATTCAAGGATGCCCACTCAATCGGGATCGTGGACTACTCCATCGACTCAGGAATGAAGCCCCGCTTGGTCGCGACAGCGCTCAACAACGCCGGAGCCAATCGAGGCGATGTCGCCCGAAGCGTCCACACGGACAGAGAGAGTTGCAGCTCCGAAGCTGTGAGTTCGACCATGCTCTCAACCGTCGCCATACGGTCGGCTCAATGGGTCGGGTCGGTACCGCCAGGGCACAACGACGCCAAGGAAGCGTTCCTCACGCTGGCCCACAGGAACGTCCTCGACCGACGTACCTCGCCACCCGAGACGAACTCCAGATCGCGATCGTCACTTTGGATTGAGAAGTCCTGCTACTGCTGCGGGCGCCAAGTCGCGTTCGGATGATTGACCCCATCCAGTAGGAGACCACCATGACCGCGTCAGCCAGTCAGGCTGGGTGACTTGCCCCTGTCACCCACCTGTGCAGCATTCCCATCTTCCCCAGACCTACCCTGTGGTCGACCGGCGGACCTCAAGTGCTTGACATGGCCTTACATCTCCCCCGAAGGGATCGATTATTTGGCTCCCGCATTCGCAGACTCCGGGAACCCTGGCGAGAGCAGCGTGGCGCGGCGAAACTCCGCCGATTCCCCTGAGGACGACTGCCAGCCGGATGCGCTGCTGCCGCCACGCCGCCCGAGATGCTCACCCCACTGGCCCCAGGGACAGCCAGGCACCCGCCGCTAACGAGACGCCCGCTCCATGAGGCCAATGCCGGTCGCCAGGACCACGATCGAGCCCGGTGGCCTCCCGGGTGCGGATCTCTGGGGTTACGACCTCCCAGTGGGGGGGCGAGCGCGGGCAGACTATCGAAAACGGTTCCCACCAAGCCAGGGGCCGTCATATCCCCCGCCGGTAGATGCGCAGGCCAATCCACCCACAGAGCGGACGGGCGTGCTCATGAGGCCCTCGCGAACACAATCAGCGCCTCGCACTCGGCGGTGCGGTTACTACGCCAGCGTGTCGGCGAACGCCCCGCAGGGAGGCCTGCGTCCGCCTAACGTGCCAGCCGGGGCAAGGGCGGGGAAAAGCCGGTGGAGCCATAACTAGGCCCGCCCCACATCAAGAAGTGACCGCAACGCGCCCGCCCATACAAGACGTCTAAACCACCCTTGCAACGATGCGATACCAAACTAAGAGTGCCCCGACGTCGCTCACCTTGGCGACGCGCCTGAGTCAGGCCCTGGATCTACACGGGGCTCGATCCTGACATCGACCGGAGGCCCAGCGCAGCCGCTAAAGCCTCCGGTCGGTCAGGCGTCGCAGGGTACCGAACTAGCCTCAACATGGAGGACTGGTGGCCCCTTTTCGCTGGGCTAGCCACATCAACACCGCAAGCACCGAACCCAACACAGGGACGAAGATTGCCACCACAACTGTCGCTACCGCCTGCGAGGTAGGAAGGTGTCGGGCCAACAAACAACTCACAATGATTCCGAACACCCACAACAATAGAATTGCCACTTCAGGAAGGGTGAATGACATCCGACACCCCTCAAAACGACCATCGCTGAAGAATCACACCATAGCCATCAACCTTCAGCCCCTGAGTTCCGGAAGACGAACCCCCAACGAGCCGATTCAGGACCCAATTGGTCTTGCAGGTAGCCTGCCCAAGTGAGGGATTGTATTGCGAATAGCTATTCCCATTGATCGAGCGAATGCTAGGGGCGGCGTTCCAGGAAGAGTTCCAGCAATTAAGGATGGCATCCACCTGATGCTCGGTCGAGGTGAATGAGATGGTGGTGCGAATGGATGCGTAGTTAATCCCGATTATAGACCACGCCTGTTCGACATATCTGGTTCGCTGCACCACGCCCCGAGTTGCCTGCGCACCCTCGAGGTTTTCGACTTTCAACTCTGGGTACTTGTTCATGAGCGCAACCGCGTGAGAAGGATCCCCAAAATTGGCATCCTCCAGGATCGCAAGAGTCCGCTGGCGCTGACTAGACGACAGTGCCGACAGCTCAGCTCGAGCCCCCGGCGACAGAGCCGCTGAAACGGTGGATAGCTTGCTGACGGTGGCCGGTTCAGCCGCAAAAGCAGCGCTTGGGGAATTGACGGCGGCAATCGCGACACCCAACGCGATTGCAGAAAGTATACGCTTCATTGCGATCCTCTCGACTTGATGATGCACGAAGACTACACCGGGGAGACTCCGCCCACAACCTCCAAATACGCTCGCCGTGCGGATAGCCGAACAGCTCAATTCCTGACGCAAACCAAGCGATCGCGCAGCGACGCGACACCTAAGGAGGGGTATCACGTCGGCCCCGACGAGATACCCATTGGTCAATCTTGACCACCATCTTGATCTGACCGCTCATCACCTGAGTACCGATCGTCGCCTGATTGCACGGAACCCAAGCGTCGAAGTCTAGATTCCCGCACTCTGGGGGTTCGCGATCCGAACGTCAGGAGCTCCCAGGCCCTCTGGGACGGGAGCAATCATTCAGCTCGAACCGGAGCTAACTGCCGGCCGGTCGCTTCGCCCCTGAGCGTTTCGCGCCCCGATCCCGGTGCGGGTCGTACAGGTGGGACTCGGCGCACTGGGGACGGTCGGCGTCCAGGGTGCGTCCCACCAGGATGACCGCGGCCTGCCGCAGGCCCGCCTCTTCGACGGCGTCCGCGATGGTGGCGACCGTGCCGCGCAGGATCAGTTCGTCGGGCTGGCTGACCCGGTAGGCGACCACGACCGGACAGTCCCCACCCAGGATCGGGGCGACCTCGTCCATCAGGACGCGGATGCGGGTGATCGCCAGGTGCAGCGCCAAGGTGGCCCCCGTCCGGGCGAACGCTTCGAGGGACTCCCCCGTCGGCATGGCCGTGGAGCGGGCCTGGGTGCGGGTGATGACCAGCGACTGGCCCAGCAGCGGCACCGTCAGTTCGCGTCCGACCGCCGCCGCGGCGGCGGCGTAGGCGGGGACGCCGGGCGTGACGTCCCACCCGACGCCCGCCGCGTCCAGGCGTCGGGTCTGCTCGTGTAGCGCCGAGTACACCGACAGGTCGCCCGAGGCCAACCGCACCACGACGCGTCCGGCCCGGGACGCCGCCACCACCGCGTCGGTGATCTGGTCCAGATCGAGGTCTTGGGTGTCGACCAGGTCGGCGTCTGGGCTGACGTGGGCCAGCACGTCCGGGTCGAGGTAGGTGCCCGGGAACAGCACCACGTCGGCGGACTCCAGCAGCCGGACGCCGCGCACGGTCAGCAGGTCGGCGGCCCCCGGTCCGGCACCGACGAAGTGGACGGTCGCGCTCATGCGGACTCCTCCGGGACGAAGCGGGGCGTCCACACGCCCGAGGGGCCCACGCGGGTGCCCGACGCGCCGATCAGGACGAGGCATTTCATGTCGATCGACGCCGGGTCCAACTCCCCGAGCGTCGTGACGGTCAGCGACTCCTCGGACCGACCGACGTCGCGTCCGACGACGACGACCGTCTCCGGCCTGCGGTGGGCCAGCAGCACCTCGCGGGCGCGTCCGATCTGTTCGGTGCGCGAGCGGGACGCCGGGTTGTAGAGGGCCAGCACCAGGTCGGCCTGCGCGATGTGGACGAGCCGGTTCTCGATGACCGACCACGGCTTGAGCCGGTCCGACAGCGAGACGACCGCGAAGTCGCCGCCGATGGGGGCGCCCGCGCGGGCGGCGACGGCCTGGACGGCGCTCAGCCCGGGGAGCACCCGGATGGGGACGCCCGCGAACGCCGGATCCTCGGCCACCTCGAACACGGCCGAGGCCATGCCGAAGATGCCCGCGTCCCCGCCGGAGACGACGGCGACCCGCTCCCCGGCCAGCGCGAGGTCGAGGGCTTCGCGGGCCCGGTCGCGCTCGACGGTGTTGCCGGACGCGTGCCGCGTCAGCCCCGCCCGTTGCGGCACCCGGTTGACGTAGGGGCCGTACCCGAACACGTGGTCGACATCGGCCAGGGCCGCAGTGACCTCGGGGGTGATCCAGCGGTCCGGACCCGGTCCCAGGCCCACGACGAGCAGTGCTGCGGGCGGCGGGGCGGCGATGGCGCCGGAGGTGAGTCCTCCGAGCGCCAAGGCCGAGTCCTCGATGGTCTGAACCGAAGTCCTCGGCGCGTTGACCGGCAGTCCTCGGCGCGCTGAGGCCGAGTCCTCGGCG
>NZ_DAIOIA010000105.1:0-10876 GCF_036744435.1 Propioniciclava sp.
CGGCTTCAGCCCCACCGCGGAGCCGACCCTGGAGGACGTGCCCGGAGCGCGCGCCATCGTGGGCCTCGACGGGGTCGCCACCATCGTCCTGCCCAGCGGCGCCGTCAAGCGCGTCGAGAACCGCGAGGTGACCGAGGTCGGCACGATCCAGGGCCTCAAGGACCTCGCCTCCGCCGACCTCACCGTCGTCGGCGACACCCTCGTCGTGCTGGATCGCGCCTCCGCGATGCTGCGTACCGTTCGCGGTTCCACCTCCGTGACGGCACCGGAGAAGATGGTGCTCCAGCAACCCGGACCCGCCGCCGACACGGTCCTCGCCGCCGGGGAGGACAGCTACCTCGCCACCCCCCTCGCGGGGGGAGACGTGGCCGCCACCTCCGTGCAGGGCGCCGGCAAGCCCGCCCGGCCGGTCGCGCTGCAGGGCTGCGGGTACCTCGCGTGGGCCGGAACCGGCAACTACGTGCGCACCTGCGGTAACGCCGCCGACAGCCGCGCCGAGACCGTGGAGGCGCTTCGGGGATCCACCGACCTGGCGTTCCGCACCAATCGCGATCTGATCGTCCTCAACGACACCGCCACCGGCCTGCTGGTTCTCGTGAACCAGAACATGGAGGTCATCGACAACTGGGAGCAGATCAACACCCAGAACGAAGAGACCCAGGACGACACGCTCTCCGACACCGAGACCACCGACCAGATGTCGGTCGACAAGCAGAAGTCCGACACCAAACCCGACGCCATCGACGACGAGTACGGCGTCCGCCCCGGCAAGAGCTTCACCCTCCCGGTACTCGAGAACGACGTCGACCCCGACGGCGACCTGCTGGTGGCCTCGGTCAAGACCCAGCCCAAGGGTGCCACCGTGTCGCGCGCCCGCGGCGGGGAGGCGCTCAGCATCGACGTCCCCCAGGACGCCCCCGCGTCCTTGTCGTTCCAGTACACCGCCGACGACGGCCGCGGCGGCACCGACGACGCCACCGTCCGCGTCTCCGTGTTCGGCCCGGAGGTCAACAAGGAACCGTTCCAGCGCCGCAACTCCGAGGTGCGGGTCGGTTCGCACGGGGAGGCGAGCTACGCCATCCTCAGCGACTTCCGCGATCCCGAGGGCGACGCCCTGTACGTCCAAGGCGTCAGCGCGCCCCAGGAGTTGTCGGTGGAGTATCGGCCCGACGGCGTCCTCACGATCAAGGACCTCGGCATCGCCACGCCCGGACCCCAGAAGGTCCAGATCACCGTCAGTGACGGCGTCAACACCGGGCTCGGCACCCTGACCGTCAACGTGCTGGAGCCCAACCAGCCGCCCATCGCCAACGCCGACCACGTCAGCGCCCTCAAGGGGCAGAAGGTGATCGTGCAGCCGCTGGTCAACGACAGCGACCCCAACGGCCGCGGGCTTCGGCTCACCGCCGTCGACCCGGCCCCCGCCGGGATGAGCATCACGCCTGACTACACCAACGGGACGCTGCAGTACTCCTCGGAGACGACCGGCACCTTCTACCTGGCCTACCAGGTCGCCAACGAGTCGCCCACCGTCGCCACCGGATGGATCCGGGTCGACGTGGCCGAGCCCGTCGAGGGACGCCCGGTGCCCTCCGACGACCTCGCCATGCTGCCTGCCGGAGGGGCGACGGTCGTGGACGCCCTCGCCAACGACACCGACCCCCAGGGCGGCGTCCTGGTGCTGAAGTCGGTCACGGTCCCCGACGAGTCGGGCCTCGCCGTCGAGATCATCGAGCACAGCCAGCTCAAGATGAGCTCGCCCGCCGGTCTCGACCAGCCCATCGACGTGACCTACACGGTGTCCAACGGCACCGGCGAGGCCACCGGCCGGATCACCGTCGTGCCGCTGCCGCCCAGCGCGACCCTGTTGCCGCCGCGCGCCACCGACGACGAGGCGGTCGTCCGCGAGGGCGACATCGTCAGCGTCGCCGTGCTCCGCAACGACTTCTCCCCCTCGGGGCTCGCGCTGGCGATCGACCCCAACGTCACCATCGAAGGCGACGACACCACCTTCGGCGACGCGTTCGTGTCACGCGACAAGGTGCGGTTCCGTGCCAAGAAGCCCGGCAGCCTGCGGCTCAACTACACCGTGCGCGACACCGCCGGGAACTTCGACACCGGCCAGGTGGTGCTCACCGTGATGCCGCTGGCCAGCGCGGACACCAACAGCCCGCCCGTCCCGCAGCCGCTGGAGGGGCGCGTCCTGGCCGGTGCCACCGTCACCATCCCCGTGCCCACCGACGGCATCGATCCCGAGGGCGACTCCGTCAGCCTCGTCGGGCTGGCCAGCGGACCCGTCCTCGGCACCGCCACCGTGGAGGGATCCACGATCGTCTACACGGCGTCCGGTTCCTCGGTCGGCACCGACACCTTCTCCTACGCGGTCGCCGACCGGTTCGGCGCCACCTCGACGGCGTCCATCCGGGTGGGCGTGGCAACGCGGAACGCGACCAACCAGACCCCGTTCGCGATTCCGGACGACGTGTCCATGCGACCTGACCGGCGGCTCAGCGTGAACCCGGTCTCCAACGACGTCGACCCCGACGGGGACGCGCTGTCGCTGGTGGCGAACAGCGTCGTCCCGACCGACGCCACGACCACGGTGGCGGCCACCGTCGAGAAGGGCCAGATCACCCTGCGTTCCCCCCGCGAGGCGGCGACGCTGCGCTACTACTACGACGTCACCGACGGCCGCGGCGGGACGGCCCGCGGTGTGCTCACCGTCCACGTCAGCCCCGACGCCGAGACGAAGGCGCCGGTCGCCGAGGATGACCTGGTCTCCACCGCCGACATCGGTTCCCGCACTTCTGTCGAGGTGGACGTCCTCGTCAACGACTACGACCCGGACGGCAGCACGAAGGATCTGACGGTCGCCACGCAGGATCCGGGGGCGAGCGTCACCAACGGCACGTCGGTGACCGTGCAGCTCACCGACGTCCGCCAGGTCGTCCTGTACTCGATCACCGACCTCGACGGCCACGTCGGCCAGGGTGCCATCGTCGTGCCGCCGCTCGACTCCGGCATCCCCTACCTGGATCTGACGAAGATCCCGCTGCGCGTCAAGGCGGGCGATCTGCTCGATGTGAACCTGCGAGAGCTGGTGATCGTCCGCGCCGGGCACAGCCCGCGGCTGACCTTCGCCGACACCGTGCGGGTGGGCGCCGGGGCGGACACCACCGACCCGGTCCGCGATGACGTGACCCTGCAGTACCGCTCGGTGCCGGAGTTCTCCGGGGCCAGCTCGATCACCTTCGAGGTGACCGACGGTGCGAACGCGGAGGATCCCCAAGGGCGCCGCGCGATCTTGTCGGTGCCGATCATCGTCGAGCCGTCGACATCCCACCAGCCCGTGTTCACGCCGTCGGAGGTCTCGGCCGCCGCGGGCGAGACCCGGACGGTCGACCTGAAGCAGATGGTCACCGACCCCGATGAGGGCGACATGGACCGGCTGCGCTTTTCTCTCGGTGCCGTCCCCGCCGGGTTCACCGCCCGGCTGGACGGCTCCTCCCTCACCGTGGAGGCGGCCGCAGACGTGGCCCCCGGCACCCGGGCGCCGCTCCCGGTGACGGTGACGGACGGCTCGACCGAGCCGGTGACCGGCAACCTCACCTTGACGGCCACGGCGTCGACGCGCCCGCTGATGACGATCCGGGCGATCGCGGTCAACGACGGCAAAGCGGGTCAGCCGTCGGCGGTGGACCTGTCCACGGCGATCTCGAACCCGTTCTCCGATCAGGGCAAGCCGGTGACGATCCCCGCGGCGGAGTCGAACGTTCCCGGGACGCGCGTCGAGATCAAGGGGCTCCGCCTCACGATCACCCCTCCGCAGGGCTACCACGGTCAGCTCATCGTCACCTACACGGCCCTCGATGCGACCAACGCGCCGTCCCGCTCGGTGAAGGGCACCGTCACGGTCACCGTCCGGGACAAGCCGGACGCGCCCACCGCCGTCACCGCGGAGACTCACCTGTCCCGGACCGCCACCGTGAGCTGGACGGCCGGAGCGAACAACGGCGCCCCGATCACCGACTTCACGGTGTCGTGGAGCAGCTCCGACGGCGGCTCGACCGGCAGTCGTAGCTGTGGCGCCGTGACCACCTGCCTGATCACCACGCTCAGCAACAACCACAGCTACGTGTTCACGGTGACCGCCACCAACGAGGTGGGGGAGAGCGATCCTTCCGCGGCCAGCGCCGCGATTCGTCCGGACGTGAAGCCCAACCCACCGGGGACGCCGGTCGCCGAGTTCGGCGACAAGCAGGTGAGCCTCTCGTGGGCGCCCGCCGAGGTACCCGACGGCGGTTCGCCGGTCCGGACGTACACGGTGCAGGTGAGCCCGGGCGGTTCGACCCAACAGGTCACCGGCACCTCCATGGTCTGGAGTGGACTCACCAACGGGACGGCGTACACGTTCCGCGTCCAGGCGCACAACGACGACCCGAATCCGTCGAACTGGTCGGCCAGTTCCGTGCCGGTGGTGCCCGCCGGCGCGCCCTTCCAGCCGGCCGCACCGCAGACGGTGAAGGACCCGGTCAGTGCTCTGGCGCCGTCGGCGACGGTGAGCTGGACCGCGCCCAACGGCAACGGCGACAACAACCTCACCTACGAGATGCGGCGCACCGGCGGCACGGTGCTCTACAGCGGCACCGGCCGCTCCGCCCACGTCACCTTGAACGTCTCCACCACCAACCAGACCTTCGAGGTCCGGGCCCGCAACAAGGCGGGCTGGGGTGACTGGTCGCCCGCATCCAACGGCGTGCGGGGCTGGCAGACGCCTGGCGCGGTGACCGGGCTGTCCTCGGCGGCGACCGGCGCGAACAACCAGGTCAGGATCACCTTCGGGGCCGCCGACGGCAACGGGGCGACCGCCGCGGAGATGAAGTACTACTGGCGTGCCAACGGCGTGACCGGGTCGCTCAACCCGGGCACCACCACGGTCACCAATGCGGGCGCGTTCCCCAACGGTCAGAACGTCTCCGTGGCGGTCTACGCCGTCAGCACGGTCAGCGGGGAGTCGGTGCAGGGATCGTCGACCTCGACGACCGTCAACCCGTACGGGCCGCCGACCAGCCCGTCGGTCTCCTGTTCGACCAGCGGCAACAGCGTCAACTGCTCGTGGAGCGGCGGCAACGCCAACGGTCGCACGACCTCCTTCCAGGTGTCCGGCGACTGGTCGACGTCCAACGGCGGCGCCTCGGGCAGTCACGGCTTCGGCGACATCGGCTACTCGGCGTCCCGCTCGCTGTGCGTGCAGGCCGTCCAGGACGGCGGCGCGACGGGGGCCCGGAACTGCGACAGCTCCTCGACGCCGTCCAAGCCGGCGCCCACGGTGTCGGTGTATCAGGGCACCGGCGTCTACCGGCCAGGCCAGTGCACCGACAGCTCCTGCGCCTTCATCGGGATCGAGACGGCGAACTTCGACGTCAGCAGCGTGACCTGCACCGTCTACTTCGGGCAGACCCGCACGTACACGGTTCCGACGAATCGCCGCTTCGAGACCACGGCCTTCTACGGCTTCCCCAACACGACCGTCCGGGCCGTCTGCAACGGCGTCACCGGGACGCACACCTGGACCCGCTGACCCGCTCACACGAACGAAGGAAGAGACACGATGGAGCTCACCCCGCAGAACGCGGCCTGGTTTGCTGAGACGTTCGCCAAGCTCACCGACAACGTCGGCCAGGCCCTGCTGGGCAAGGCGCCCGTGATCCGGCTGGCGCTGACCTGCATGCTCGCCGAGGGTCACCTGCTGCTGGAGGACGCCCCCGGCACCGGCAAGACGGCATTGGCCCGTGCGCTCGCCGCGACCGTGCAGGGCACGCACAGCCGCATCCAGTTCACCCCCGATCTGCTGCCCTCCGACATCACCGGCGTCACCATGTACGACCAGAAGACCTCCCAGTGGGAGTTCCACAAGGGCCCGATCTTCGCGTCCATCGTGCTGGCCGACGAGATCAACCGGGCCTCGCCCAAGACCCAGTCGGCGCTGCTGGAGGTCATGGAGGAGTCCCAGGTCACCGTCGATGGCACCCGGTACGAGCAGGGCCGCCCGTTCATGGTGATCGCCACCCAGAACCCCATCGAGCAGGCGGGAACCTACCGGCTGCCCGAGGCGCAGCTCGACCGCTTCTTGATGAAGTCAGCGGTCGGCTACCCGGACCGCGCGGCCGCGCTGCAGGTGCTCGCCGGGTCGGCCAATCCCGACCGCGCCAAGGGGCTGCGCCCCATCATCGCCACCCACGCGGTCGCCGAGATGGCCGACATGGTGAAGACCAACTACGTCAACGACGCCGTGCTCGACTACGTGCAGCGTCTGGTGGAGGCCACCCGCGCGGACGCTGACACGACGCTGGGCGTCTCGACGCGAGGCGCGATCGCCATGGTGCGGGCGGTGCGGGTGTGGGCTGCCGCCCACGGCCGCAACTACGCGGTGCCCGACGACGTCAAGCAACTGGCCGCCCCGACGTGGACCCACCGGCTCGTCATGTCGCCCGAGGCCGAGTTCTCCGGGGCGACCGCCACGCAGGTCATCGCCCGCGCGCTGGACAACGTGGAACCTCCCAAGGAGCGACAGGGCCAGTGAGTGAACAGCAGCAGCAGCGTCGCCGGGGCCTGCCAGGCCTGCGGCCGCTGACCGATGCCTGGAACCGGGCCGCCTCGGCGATCGCCCGGGCGGGACGCCGCGCCGGGGACGCCGCCCAGCCGGTGGTCCGTGCGCTGGCCCGCCGCGCGGATCCGGTGCTCCGCACCGTGTCTCCGCTGGGGTGGGTCGCCATCGGGGCCGTTCTCCTGGGAGGTCCGCTCGGGTGGCGGTTCGGCTGGATCGAGCTGCGTACCCTCACCGTCTTGCTGATCGTCGTGCTGCTGGTGGCCGTCGCGTTCACGTTCGGCCGCTGGAACTACGACGCAGCGATCGAGCTGGGCACCCGGCGCATCCGGGTCGGCCAGACGGCCCTGGGCCGCGTCGTGCTGCGCAACACCTCCCCACGCCCGGCGGGATCCTCGATCCTGGAGCTGCCGGTCGGCCGGAACGTGGCCGCCTTCCGGGTTCCCCGGCTCGCCGCCGGGGAGGAACACGAGGAGGTCTTCCAGATCCCGGGGCGCCGTCGCTCGGTGATCCGGGTGGGCCCCGTCCGCGCCGTCCGTACCGACCCGTTGCGGCTCCTGCATCGCCAACGGCAGTGGACCGAGCCGGTCGAGCTGTTCATCCATCCCGAGATCGTGCGTCTGGAGGCGGTCGCGCTGGGCTTCCTCAAGGACGTCGAGGGCGTCACCACCCAGAACCTGTCGTCCTCCGACGTCTCCTTCCACGCCCTGCGCGAGTACGTGCCCGGGGACGACCGCCGGTCGATCCACTGGCGCACCACCGCCCGCGTCGGCAAGCTCATGGTCCGGCAGTTCGAGGAGACCATGCGTTCGCACCTCCTGATCGTGTTGTCGCTGGATCCGGACTCCTACCGGGACGCAGCCGACTTCGAGTTGGCGGTGTCCTGCGCCGCGAGTCTGGCCTACGCCTCCCTGAGCGAGGAGCGGGCCGTCACCATCCACACCGCCCAGGAGACGTTGTCGTTCCCCAATGCGGTGATCATGCTCGACCAACTGGCCCGGCTGGAGTTGTCGCGGGCGGGCGGCGCCTCGCTACGCGAGGTCGCTCTCGACGGTGCTCGCCGCGTCCCCGACGCGTCGGTGGCGGCCATCGTCACCGGGGCTGTCGAGCCGGCCGAACTGCGGGGAGCCCAACTGGCGATGCCGCCGGAGGTGGCCACGTTCGCGCTGCGCTGCGATCAGACGCTCACGACGTCACGGCGCCGGGCCTCCAACCTGATCGTGCTCGACGTGCCGACCCTGGCCGACCTGCCGGGCGGCGTGAGGAGCCTGCGATGACCGCGCTGTCGCTGACCCCTCCCGCCGTGCCGGGGCGCACCGCCCTCACCGGCCCCGACGTCGCCTTCTCGTTCGCGGCGGCGGCCCTGCTCCTGCTGCCCGGCGTGCTGGCGTTCGGTCCCGTGTTCGGCGGGGCCGACGGCTACATCGCCGCCGGAGGAGGCGCGCTCATCGGTCTCGTGGTCGCGTTCGTGGCGCACCGGCGCCGCTGGGCGGTCGCGACGACCGCCGCGACGCTGGTCGGCGCCTACCTGCTGCTGGGCGGCGCGCTCGCGCTGCGGCAGACGACCGTCTTCGGCGTCCTGCCCACACCGGACACGCTGCTGCGGCTCGTCCCGCTGTCGGTGCAGTCGTGGCGGGATCTGCTCACGGTGCGTCCACCGGCCGCCAGCTTCGTCGGACCGGCGGTCGTTCCCTATCTCAGCGGCATCCTCGCGGGCCTGTTCACCGGACGCCTGGCGCGGTCGGTGCGCCGCTACCTGTGGGCGCTGCTGCCGTCGTTCGGCTTCCTGATCGTGGGCATTCTGTGGGGGATCGACGTCCCCGCGGCGGGCGGAGTCCTGGGTCTGGGGTTCGCCGTCGTGGCGCTGCTGTGGGCCGTCTGGCGCCGCCATCGCGCCACCGCCCTCACCGGCGAGGAGTTGCTCTCGGACGGCTCGGCGATCTCCGGCCCTCGCACGGTGGCCGCTGCGGCCGCACTGGTCGCGATCGCGACCGCCCTTGCGGTGGCGGTGATGCCGCTGCTGGGGGCCGGGGGAGGCCGCGTCGTGCTGCGGCAGTTCGTCCAGCCACCCCTGAACCTGCAGGACTATGCCAGCCCGCTGACCGGCTACCGGTATCTGGTCGAGGACCAGAAGGAGGCGACCCTGTTCACGGTCGCCGGGCTGCCGCAGGGAGGCAGGGTGGCGCTGGCGACCCTGGACGCCTACGACGGCCACGTGTACAACGTCGACCAGGAGTCCGCCCGGTTCCTGCGAATCGGGCCGACGGTGTACGGCACCGCCGCAGGCACCTCCCGGACCCTCGACGTCAGCGTCGACCGGTACGAGGGGGTGTGGCTGCCCGGCGGCGGCGACGTCCGCGGCGTCCGGTTCAGCGGGACGCGCGCCGCCGACCAGGCAGAGGGCCTGTACTACAACGCGTACGGCGGCACCCTGCTCACCACGGCGGGGGTGGGCTCCGGCGACCGCTACGCCGTCGACCTGGTCGTCCCGCCATCCACCGACGACGCGGCCGCCGAGCGGGTCTCGTATGTGCCCGTGGGTGAGGTTTCGCGCGTCCCCGACATCGTCGGCGAGGTGGCCACCGAGCTGATCGGTGACGCCGCCACCCCGATGGAGCAACTGCGCGCCCTGGAGAAGGGCCTCCAGGAGGGCTACTACTTGACCGGGCCCAAGTCCCGTCCCGGGCACTCGCTGGAGCGGATCAGCTCCATGCTGACCGCTGACATGCTGGTCGGCGACGACGAGCAGTACGCGGTCGCGATGGCCCTGATGGCCCGCCAGCTCGGCATCCCCGCGCGCGTCGTGATGGGGTTCTACCCCGGCGAGGACGACAACGCCGCGCGTGGCTCACTGGCCGTGACCGGGACCATGGCGCACGTCTGGGTCGAGGTGCCCTTCGATGGGCAGGGCTGGGTGAGCTTCGACCCGACGCCCGACCGCGACCGCGTCCCGCAGACGACCGTCCCGAAGCCGCGGCCGCAGCCCAAGCCGCAGGTGCTGCCGCCCCCGGATCCCCCGATCAACATGCTGCAGGACTCGCAGGACAAGCCGGGCAACAACGAGGACAGCGATCGGCCGGGCGAGAACGTGCTGCTGCGGGTCCTGTTGACCCTGGGCGTCGCGGCGCTCATCGCGTCGCTGCTGGCGGCGCCGTTCGTGCTCATCGCCTGGCTGAAGAGCCGTCGGCGGGAACGTCGTCGCCATGCCCCCGAGGTGGCCGACCGGTTCAGCGGGGCGTGGGCAGAGCTGGAGGACGCGGCCACCGATCTCGGCACCCCCGTTCCCACCCTGGCCACGCGGCAGGAGTCCGCTCAAGCGCTGGCGCAGACGTACCCGCAGGCACCGCTCCCGCAGGTGGCGACCGCGGTGGACGCCGGGGTGTTCGGTCCCGGTCGTCCCACGGAGGAGTCGGCGGCCGCGGTGTGGAAGCATGTGGACGGGGCGCTGGCGGGCCTGCACGCGGGGCTGAGCCGGTGGCGTCGGCTGCGGTCGTTCGTGTCGCTGCGTTCGTTCCGGCGCGGCGCAAGACCGCTGTCGCGGTTCTCCCTTCCCTGGCGAAAGGCGAAGCCATGAGCGTGTACCCGTACAACCTGACGCCCGAGGGGGCGCCCACGGACGCGACCGGCTCCTTCCCGGCCGTGGCCGGCTACACGCCCATGACGACCGGGCGCCGGGTGGCGATTGTGCTGGTCGACGGCGTCATCGGTGGCGCCGTCGGCGGGTTGACCGCCTTCTTGACGCTGCAGGACACGTCGTGGGGGCTTCCGGTCGGCGTGGGTCTCTCGGTGATCTACGGTCTCGCGACGCTGTGGGCGGTGTTCGGCCGGTCGGCCCGGCTGGCGGGCCTGCTGATGAAGGCGCAGTACGTCGATGTGCGCACCGGGGCCCTCAAGGGCGGTTCGCTGTTCGTCAAGCAACTCCTGCAGGGCGTCCTGGCAGGGCTCACCCTGGGCATCCTGCCGCTGATCCTGGTGTTCGCCAGCGTGAAGGGGCCGATGCGGCGCAACTTCTTCGACCGGGCGACCAAGCTGATGCTGGTCGACGGCCGCACCGGGCGGCGTCCCGGCGCCCCGCTGGAGAGCGCCACGACGCCGCAGGCCATCCCCTCGGTGGCCGCCGTGCAGTTCCATCCGGAACAAGCACCGACCGCTTGGGGGGGAGCCACGGGATCGACCTATGCGTTCCCGGCGGTGCAGACGATCACGGACGACGGAGGCCTGATCACCGCCGTCCCCGGCGGATCCCTGACCGCCCCCACCGGGACGCCC
>NZ_DAIOIA010000106.1:0-10530 GCF_036744435.1 Propioniciclava sp.
TTCGCCGGTTCGGCGCTGCAGCAACTCGGTATCGAGCAGACGACGGCGGGCAACGCGGCCTTCGTGACGGGGCTCTACATGGTCATCGTCCCGGTCGCCGGGCGGCTGTTCGGACACACCACACCGGCGGTGACGTGGGCGGGGATCGCGCTGGCCGTCCCCGGGCTGTTCCTGCTGACCTGGACGGGGGCCGGTATCGGGCCCGGTGACCTGCTGTGCCTCATCGGCGCCGGGGTGTGGGCGTTCCACATCCTCGCCGTGGGGAAGGCGTCCGGGGCCATGGACCCGATCCGGCTCTCGATCGCCCAGTTCGTCGTCGCCGCTGTTCTCGGGACGTTCGCGGCGCCCTTGTTCGAGTCACACCCGTTCGGGGGGATCGAGGAGGCCCTGGGCGCCGTCGTCTTCGCGGGGCTGGTCTCGACCGGGGTGGGCTACACGCTGCAGGTCGTCGGGATGCGGCACGCCCGCGCCTCCGTGGCGGCCATGATCATGGCGCTCGAGGCGGTCTTCGGGGCGCTCGGCGGCGTGTTGTTCCTGGGGGAGCGGCTCACCGGCCGCGGGCTGCTGGGTGCGGGCCTGATGATGGCGGGCATCCTGGTGACGCAGCTGCCCTCCCGCCGCGAGCGCGCCCGCGAGGAAGCAGCCTCGCTGGCCGGCGAGTCGCTCCCGCCGCTGCCCGAACCGCCCTCGACCGCCCTGCGTCCCTAGGCTGGGCGCATGGCGTACCGGCCGGTTCTGGGAGTCGTCGCGTACGTGCTGCGCGGGCAGGAGGTGCTGCTCGTGCACCGCACCGCGCGGGCCGACGATGCGCAGTACGGCCTCTACAACGGGCTGGGAGGCAAGGTCGAGCCCGGCGAGGACGTCACCTCGGCGGTGCGCCGCGAGCTACGCGAGGAGGCCGGGATCGAGGCCGTGAGCCTGCGACTGCGCGGCACGGTCAGTTGGCCCGTGCTGGCGGGGCCCGGGGAGGACTGGTTCGGGTTCGTCTTCGTCGTCGACGAGTTCACCGGGGAACCCTTCGCCGCCAACGACGAGGGCACGGTGCACTGGGTGCCGCGCGACCGGCTCGGCACGCTGCCGCTGCCGCCGGGAGACACCGCCTGGCTGGATCTCGTTTTCGACCCGGAGGTGGCCTCCTTCGCCGGCGTTCTGCCGTACGTGGACGGCGCACCCGCGCAGTGGCGGGTGTCGATCGAGCGGGCACTATAGCGGTCCCGGAGGACGGGCGGACACGGTGCGGCGACCCGATTCCGGCGCCGCTAAGGTAGCCAGCATGGCAAAGCGGCCCTACGACGTCCTACCCGGTGATCACGGCTCTCGCATTCGGGTCAACATGCACGGGAGCTACATCCTCCGGGTACCCCGGCTCAACCGCGGCACCGCCTTCACGCACGAGGAGCGGGTGCGGCTCGGCCTGGAGGGCCTGCTACCGGAGCGGGTCACCCCGCTGGAGGGGCAGCTCCACCGCGCGTACACGCGGTTCCTGCGGGCCGCGACGCCGCTGGAGAAGTACGCCTACCTGCAGGGTCTGCGCGACCGCAACACCGTCTTGTTCTACCGGCTGCTGAGCGAGCACCTCGACGAGATCATGCCGATCGTGTACACGCCCACCATCGGGGACGCGATCCAGGAGTTCAGCCTCTGGTTCCAACAGGTCAACGCCGTCTTCCTCGCCATCGACGCCCCCGAACGGATCGAGGCCTCCCTGCGGGCCTCCGGCAAGGGTCCCGACGACATCGACATGCTGATCGTCACCGACTCCGAGGGCATCCTCGGGATCGGCGATCAGGGTGTGGGCGGCGTCCTGATCTGCATCGGCAAGAAGTCGCTCTACACCGCCGCCGGCGGGGTGGATCCCGACCGGATGCTGCCGGTCGTCCTCGACGTCGGGACCGACAACCTCAAACTCCTCAACGATGACCTCTACCTGGGGCTCCGGCACGCCCGCGTCCGAGGTGAGCGTTACGACGCGTTCGTGGACGACTTCGTGCAGGCAGCGCAGGCGGTGTTCCCCCACGCCATGGTGCATTGGGAGGATTTCGGAGCCAGTAACGCCCACCGCATCCTCAACCGATACCGCGATGAGCTGTGCACCTTCAACGACGACGTGCAGGGTACGGCCGCCGTGGTGGCCGCCGCGGTCATGGCGGGCGTCAGCGCCAAGGGGGAACGCCTGCGCGATCAGCGCATCGTCATCAGCGGCGCCGGAACCGCGGGGATCGGCGTCGCCGACCTGCTGGTGGACCTCATGGTCAGCGAAGGGCTGACCCCCGAGCAGGCCCGCGGGCTGTTCTGGGCGACGTCGAGCCGCGGTCTGGTCACCGACGACCCGCACCTGCGGTTCCGGGACTTCCAGCGGCCCTACGCCCGCGCCATCGTCGAGACCGAGGACTGGGCGGTGGACGAGCCCGCCCGCATCGGGCTGGCCGACATCGTGCGCAACGTGCACCCCACCGTCTTGATCGGGACGTCCGGCCAGCCCGGCACGTTCAGCGAGGCCGTCGTCCGCGACATGGCGGCCCATGTCGAGCAGCCGCTGATCTTCCCGCTGTCCAACCCGACGGTGCTGGCCGAGGCGACGCCCGCCCAGCTGATCGAATGGACCGACGGCCGCGCGCTCATCGCCACCGGCTCGCCGTTCGGGCCGGTGACGCACGAGGGTGTCACCTACACCGTGGCGCAAGCCAACAACGCGCTGGTGTTCCCCGGGCTGGGGCTCGGGGTGGCCGTGTGCCAGGCCACGCGGGTCACCGACCACATGATCGCGGCGGCCGCGCGCGCCGTCGCCTCCCTGGTGCACCTTCGGGCGCCCGGACAGTCCCTGCTGCCCAGCGTGCGAGACCTGCGACGGGTGTCCGCGACGGTCGCGATCGCCGTGGCCCGGCAGGCCGAGGTCGATGGGGTGGCCGGAGTGCCGCTGACCGACCCCGTGCAGCAGGTCTTCGACCGGATGTGGCAGCCGGTCTACCCGGAGCTCATCTTCGGCGACGAGTTGCCCTCGGGCTGGGGCGACTAGCCCTCACCCTCCTCACGTCACGCGCCCCCGTCCGGATCGATCCGGACGGGGGCGCGTGTGACGTCGGGTGGCGGTTCAGTCCTCGTCGGTGGCGTACCCGTTGGGGTTGGCCGACTGCCAGCGGAAAGAATCGGCGCAGGCCTCCTCCAGCGTCCGGGTGGCCGTCCAGCCGAGGTCGCGTGCGGCCTTGGACACGTCCGCGTAGCAGGCGGCCACGTCCCCCGGACGACGGGCGGCGATCTCATAGGGGATCGCCGTGCCGGACGCCTTCTCGAACGCCGCGACGAGTTCGAGCACGGAGATCGGGGTCCCGGTGCCCAGGTTCCACACGTAGTAGCCCTCGCGTCCGGTCAGATATTCCAGGGCGGCCAGGTGGCCCGCCGCGACGTCGACGACGTGGATGTAGTCGCGGACCCCAGTGCCGTCGACGGTGTCGTAGTCGTCCCCGAAGACGGTGAGGTGGTCGCGCCGACCGGCCGCGACCTGAGCGACGAACGGCAGCAGGTTGTTGGGGATGCCTCGCGGGTCCTCGCCGATGCGCCCCGACTCGTGGGCGCCGATCGGATTGAAGTAACGCAGCACCGCCACCGCCAGGTCGGAGTCGGCCGCGGACACGTCGGCGAGGATCCGCTCGATCATGTGTTTGGTCTGGCCGTAGGGATTGGTGGCGCCGGTGGGGGCGTCCTCGAAGAACGGCGGCTCGGACAGGTCGCCGTACACGGTCGCCGAACTGCTGAACACGATGGTCTGCACGCCGTGCTTGGCCATGACCTCCAGCAGCGTGATGGTCGACTCGAGGTTCTCCCGGTAGTAGGTCAGCGGGATCCTGGTCGACTCGCCGACCGCCTTCCAGCCGGCGAAGTGAATCACCGCGTCAGGGGCGAAGGAGGTGAAGGCCCCGTCGAGGGCGGCCTCGTCGCGGACGTTGGCCAGCACGAACTCGGGGGTGCGCCCGGACAGGTCGGCGACGCGCCGCAGGGACTCGGGGGAACTGTTGGACAGGTCGTCGACGACGAGGACGTCGTGCCCCGCTTGGAGCAGCGCCAGGGTCGTGTGCGAACCGATGTAGCCGGCGCCTCCGGTGACGAGCACGCGCATGGGAATCCTCTCGTTGGGTGTGCGCCCACTCTAACCGGGCTCCTCGCACGCGGCCGGGCGGCGAGTGAACTACCTGCCGGGGGCGATCGGTCACTACTCTCGCCCCATGAAGATCGTGAAGATCGTGCTGCTGATCACCGCCGTGGCCGCCCTCGTGGCGGGCGGGGTCTACCTAAGCCTCGTGTTCCTCGACAACGCACGGCTGCTCGCCGCAGCGAATGCGAACAAGTCGGGCAACCTGTTCAACGATCCCATGCACAACATCTTCCTGGTCTCGGGCCTGGCCCTGGCCGGGGGCCTCCTGCTCGGCCTCGGCATCGGGCTGCCGGTGCAGACGCGCGGAGCCGTCCGTCGTGACGCTCTCGACGAGGTGAACGCCCAGCGCCGCAGCGCGATCGCGAAGGGAGCCGCGCAGCATGCCTCGCTGCCGGAGCAGGGTGCCCCGGAGCTGCCGGCGGCCTCGTCCCCGGCCGCCCCTCAGGAGGAGGCATGAGGCTCGCCGACGCGGACCGCGTCAACGTCACCACGTTCGACGCCGCGGGCCAGGGCACGACATCGACCAACTTCGTCGTCGGGATGGACGAGGACCGGGTTGGTTTGTGGACGACCGAGTCGGGGCCCTGGACGCAGCGGCTGTCGTTGTCCGCCGTGGTCTCGCTGCACGCCGCCTCCTCCTCCGGCAAGGCGTTGCGGGAGGAGCCGGTGATCGAGGGTCGCGCCCGCCTGATCACCGACGGCGCCGAGTACGAGGCCGTCCGGGCCGCCACGCAGGCCAAGTACGGCGTCGCCATGAAGGTGGCCGAGGTCGCCGATTGGGCCTGGGAACTGGGCGGCAAGGGAACGCCGGTCGGCGTGGTCATCGTCAGCATCGTCGGCTGAGCGTGGAGCTGGACACCGCCCGGTGGCTGGTCTCCCCGGAGGCGGCTGCTGCTCTGGCGGCGGCGGACGCCCAGGCCGAGCCCGGCTCTTTGGGGGCCGCGACCGCACTGCGTGCCCTGGTCGCGCCCGACCGGGCCGCCGCCGCGCTCACCCAGGCGTCCCTGCGGCGGCGCGGGCGCGTCAAGTTCGGTGATCGTGCCGCCACCATGTTCTTCACCCCCGACGGCCTCGAGCAGGCCACGAGGGCGGCGGTGGCCGCGCGGCGTGCGGCCTGGTTCGCCGCGGCCGGGGTGCCGAGTGTCATCGATCTGGGGTGCGGCCTGGGGGCCGACGCCTCGGCGCTGCAGCACGCGGGTGTCGGGGTCCAAGCGGTGGAGCGTGATCCCGTGACGGCCGTGCTCGCGCAGGCCAACCTGGGCGTCGAGGTGTGCGTGGGCGACGCGCAGGAGGCCTGGCCGCGGCTGGCCGCTGAGCATCCCGAGGCGGGCGTGTTCGTCGACCCGGCGCGGCGCACCGGCGCGGGGCGCACCTGGCGCATCGAGGACCTGAGCCCGCCCTGGGCGTTCGCTGTGGCCGTGCTGACCTGCGGCCGCCCCGCTGCCCTCAAGCTGGGGCCCGGGGTGCCGCGCCGCGTGATCCCCAGGGATGTGGAGGCGGCCTGGGTCTCGGACGCGCGCACGGTCGTGGAGTGCTCCCTGTTCGCGGGGCCCACCGCGGTCCCCGGGCGGCGCACCGCGGTCGTGGACGGCGTTCCGCTCCACGGCGACGGCGCGGTGGCCGCGGACGTCGGACCGATCGGGGCCTATCTGTACGAGCCCGACGGGGCCGTGGTGCGGGCGGGGCTGGTCGATGACTTGGCGGCGCGGATCGGTGCTCGGCGGCTGGATCCGCAGGCGGCCTACCTCACCGCGGAGGCGTGCGTCCCGACCCCGTTCGCCGATCTGTTCGCCGTCACTGAGGTGCTGCCGTTCGACGAGCGGGTCCTGCGCGGCTGGGTGCGCGAGCACCGCATCGGTATTCTCGAGATCAAGAAACGCGGGCTCGAGGTCGATCCGGCCGTGCTCCGGAAGCGTCTCAAACCATCGGGGCGCGCCGCAGCGACGCTGGTGCTGACCCCGACCCCGGACGGTGCCCGGGTCGTCGTCTGCACGCGGATGACGGATTTTCGGCGTCCCCCGTTAGGGTGACATCACGGGGCATCGCCGGTCCCGTAGCACCCTCGAGGGAAGGCACCCCTTTTTCATGACCGCATTTCGTACACCCCCCCACCGGCGCCCACCACGACGTCGGGCCGGAGGAGATCTTCTTCTCCACGACGGATGCCCGAGGTGTCATCCTGCAATCCAACGACGTCTTCGTCCGGCTGTCTCGCTATCCGCGCGAGCGCCTCATCGGCGCCCCGCACAACATCATTCGGCACCCCGCGATGCCTGCCGGGGCCTTCCTGCTGATGTGGGACACCCTCACCGCGGGGAGACCGTTCTGCGCCTACGTCGACAATCTGGCCGCGGACGGCAGCTGTTACACGGTGTTCGCGACGATCACCCCGTTGGGGGATCGTTACCTGTCGGTCCGGTTCCGCCCGTTGCGCACCGACCTGCTGGGCGCGGCACGCAGCCTGTACGCCGCCGTTCGCCCCGGGGAATTGGAGCAGCGTGCGCTGGGCCTGAGCGCGCACGCCGCGGCCGAGCACGGTCTTGGGCAGTTGGCCTCGCTGCTGGCCGGGGCGGGGTTTCCCAGCTACGAAGAGTTCATCTGGACGGCGCTGCCCGCCGAGGTGATGGCGCGTGCGAACGCCGGGGTGGGGTACCCCGATCGCACCGACAGCGCGAGCGAGTGGTGGCCCCTGCTGGCGGCCGGGGCGCGAGTGCACCGGGCGTTGACCTCGTGGGTGGGCCAACTCGACACCTTGCAGGAACTCGCCGATGCCCTGGTCGCCGGGGGACAGCGCGTGCGCGCGGGGATCACCGCCTCCGAGCAGGCGGCCGGTGATCTGACCGCGGCCGCGTCGGCCACCTCCGGGTTCTCCCCGGTGATGGCGTCGCTGACGTTGTGGGTGGCGATGACCGCCGAGATGGACGAGATGCTGCGCGCCCTGGCCGATCGGCTGGCCGAGTTGCGCACGGGTGTCGCCCGCACCCGCTTCGGCATCGCCTTGGGGTCGCTGGAGTCGGAGACGGTCGGGCGATTCGTCAGTGAGTTGATGGACGGTGGCCCGGGAGCACGGGACGCTCAGCCAGCGATCCGCGATCTCGTCGTGGCCCTGCGCAAGGGGGTGACCCAGGCGTCGGCGGAGACGGCGGCGAACGCCGCCCTGGCCGCCAGCGTCGCGGACGAGGTGCAGGCCCTCGCGGAGTTGCTGGGCGTGCCCACGACGCTGCTGGCCGGGTTCGAGGCCATGGCGGGGGAGCGCAACGATCCCGCGCTGTCGGCCGTCCTGCCCCGGGTGCGCGAGGTCATCGCCCGAGGCCAGGCCGATGCCGACGCGTTGTCCGCGCTCGCGGGGCGCTGCCGGGCGTTCGTCGCCTTCGATGCGGCGCATGTCCACGCGGACCTGGATCGGATCGACGCGCTCACCGGCGGCATCTGGGACTGATCCGACGCTCCGATTAGCACTCGGGTTGAACGAGTGCCAGCGCGTGGATACAGTCGTATCTGGCACTCGAACATCGAGTCTGCTAGCCCACGGCGGCACCGCGACGACGCCTGGGCGGCGCAATCGAAGAACCGTCAACGGGCCCTGTCACCGGGGCCCACACGCAGAAAGGGCACCATCGTGGCCGTCACGATCAAGCCGCTCGAAGACCGCATCCTGATCCAGCCTCTGGAGGCCGAGACCACCACCGCTTCGGGTCTGTACATCCCCGACACCGCCAAGGAAAAGCCGCAGGAGGGCAAGGTCGTCGCCGTCGGCCCGGGCCGCGTCGACGACTCCGGCAAGCGCATCCCGCTCGATGTCGCCGAGGGCGACGTCGTCATCTTCTCCAAGTACGGCGGCACCGAGGTCAAGTACGACGGTGCCGAGTACATGCTGCTGAACGCGCGCGACATCCTCGCCGTCGTCACCAAGTGACCACCGCGAACCATCGATAGGAACATTCATGGGTAAGGCTTTGAAGTTCGACGAGGAGGCACGGCGCGCGCTTGAGCGTGGCGTCGACGCCCTCGCCAACACCGTGAAGGTGACGCTCGGCCCCAAGGGTCGCTACGTCGTGCTCGACAAGAAGTGGGGTGCCCCGACCATCACCAACGACGGCGTGACCGTCGCCAAGGAGGTCGAGCTCGCCGATCCGTTCGAGAACCTGGGCGCTCAGCTCGCCAAGGAGGTCGCCACCAAGACCAACGACGTCGCCGGTGACGGCACCACGACCGCGACGGTCCTGGCGCAGGCGCTCGTGCACGAGGGGCTGCGCTCGGTGGCTGCCGGCGCGAACCCGATCGAGCTCAAGCGCGGCATCGAGAAGGGTGTCGTCGCCATCGACGCCGCACTGGCCGAGGTCGCCAAGCCGGTCGAGACGACGGCCGATATGGCCAGCGTCGCCACCATCTCCAGCCGGGACGCCGAGATCGGCGAGCTGATCGCCAACGCGTTCGACAAGGTGGGCAAGGACGGCGTCATCACCGTCGACGAGTCCAACACCTTCGGCACCGAGCTCGAGTTCACCGAGGGCATGCAGTTCGACAAGGGCTACCTGTCGCCGTACTTCGTGACCGATCCGGAGCGCATGGAGGCCGTCCTGGACGACCCCTACATCCTGGTCAACTCGGGCAAGATCAGCTCGATGAACGATCTCCTGCCGCTGCTGGAGAAGGTCATCGGCGCCAACGGCACCCTGATCATCATCGCCGAAGACGTCGACGGCGAGGCGCTGTCGACTCTCGTGGTGAACAAGATCCGCGGCACCTTCAACTCGGTTGCCGTCAAGGCCCCCGCGTTCGGCGATCGCCGTAAGGCCATGCTGGAGGACATCGCGATCCTGACCGGCGCTCAGGTCGTCTCCCCCGAGGTCGGGCTCAAGCTCGATCAGGTCGGCCTCGACGTGCTGGGCCGCGCCCGCCAGGTCGTCGTCACCAAGGACAACACGACCATCGTCGATGGCGCCGGCCAGGCGGCCGACGTCAAGGGTCGCGTCGAGCAGTTGCGTGGCGAGATCGAGCGGACCGATTCCGACTGGGATCGCGAGAAGCTGTCCGAGCGGGTCGCGAAGCTGGCCGGTGGCGTCTGCGTGATCAAGGTCGGTGCCGCGACCGAGGTCGAGATGAAGGAGAAGAAGCACCGCATCGAGGACGCCGTGTCCGCGACGCGTGCGGCCATCGAGGAGGGCATCGTCGCCGGTGGCGGCTCCGCCCTCGTGCATGCTGCCTCCGCCATCGAGTCGGGTCTGGGTGACACCGCCGACGAGAAGACGGGGTCGCTCATCGTGAAGAAGGCCGTCGTCGAGCCGCTGCGGTGGATCGCCGAGAACGGTGGCGAGCCGGGCTACGTCGTGGTCTCCAAGGTTCAGGAGCTGCCGGCCGGGCACGGTTTCAACGGTGCCACCGGTGAGTATGAGGATCTCATCAAGGCCGGAGTCATCGATCCGGTGAAGGTGACCCGTTCGGCGCTGTCGAACGCGGCCTCCATCGCGGCTTTGCTGCTCACGACCGAGACGGTCGTGGTGGACAAGCCCGAGGATGAGGACGACGACCAGCACTGATCCTCGTTCGGGCCCACGGGCTCGTCGTTCGTCAGCTCAGGCCCCCGCGCGATGCGCGGGGGCCTGAGTCGTGCGAGGGAACGTCATCGCGCTATACCCCCTGGGGTATGCTGATGGGACGTCTACCGAGAAGAGAGCACGCGATGGCCACCATCGAACTGACCGAGGACAACCTCGCCGCCACCATCGAGGGCAACGAGACCGTCTTCGTCGACTTCTGGGCCGCCTGGTGCGGCCCCTGCCGCATGTTTGCCCCCATCTTCGAGGCGGCCGCCCAGGAGCACCCCGACGTGGTGTTCGCCAAACTGGACACGGAGGCTCAGCCGCAGATCGCCGGCGCGCTGGAGATCCAGGCGATCCCGACCCTCATGGCCTTCCGCGGGGGCGTTCTGGTCTATCGCGAGGCGGGCGCGATGAACGCGTCCGGCTTCGGTCAACTGGTCGAGGCCGTGCGGGCGCTCGACGTGACAGACGTCCGGCGTCAGGCGGCCCTCGCCGCGGACTCGGGTGCGGACGCCCCCGGGGCTTCGTGATGTCGTCGGGGATCGGGGGAGAGGCCTGGCGGGCCGTGATCGCTTGGCCGGTGCGGCGCCGGCTCGTCGCGGCCGCCTGGGCGCTCGGCACGATCCTGCTCATCGGCGTTCCCACCGCGATGATCCCCACCCCGTACTTCGGCCGGGAGATCGCCACCACCTGGTGGGCCTGGCCGGTGCTCGTCGCCACCGCCATGGCCGGAGGGCTGCTCGGGGCGACCTACATCCGGTCCGACGAACAGGACCGGACCTCGTCCTCAGGAGTCGCCGGGGGAGTGCTCGCCTACGTCGCGGTCGGCTGTCCGGT
>NZ_DAIOIA010000107.1:0-1569 GCF_036744435.1 Propioniciclava sp.
CGGGCTCAAGCCCAGTCCTCGGCGGGCTCAAGCCCAGTCCTCGGCGGGCTCAAGCCCAGTCCTCGGCGGGCTCAAGCTCAGTCCTCGGCGACGGTGGGGCGGCCTCGGGGTTACGGCGTTGCGGGGTTACGGCGTTGCGGGGTGGCGGCGTTACGGCGGTGTGACAAGGTGGATTGCTAGAATCGGGGCATGCTGCCACCGTCGTCTCCGACCGAGCCGTCGTCCATCTTCTCCGAGGAGTTGGCCTCCCAGACGGCCTCGCTGGCAGCCACCGCGGAGCCCCTCGCGTCGCCGTTCTCGGGGGCCGCCGCCGACCTGCGTTCCGCGCTCGCGGTCGACGTCGACGCCCTCTCCCCCGCCTTGCGGGAGCTGGCACTGGCGCTCCACCGCGACCCCGAGACGGCCTTCGCCGAGAACCGCGCCGCCGGACACATCGCCGACCTGATCACCGCCTCGGGCCTCGACGCACAGGTCAGCGCGTTCGGACGCGCGACGGCGGTCACCGCCGAGTTCACCGCAGGCACCGGCGGACGCACCGTCGCCTTCCTCGCCGAATACGATGCTCTGCCCGACTTGGGGCACGCCTGCGGCCACAACATCATCGCGGCGACCGGCGTCGGCGGCTTCCTGGCTCTGCATCGCCTTTCCCAGCAGCGGCCGGACGCCTTCCACGGACGCGTCCTGCTGCTGGGAACCCCCGGCGAGGAGGGCCACAGCGGCAAGGAGTACATGGCCCGCGAGGGCGCCTTCGACGGGGTGGATGCCGCACTGATGCTGCACCCCTACGGCTACGACGTCGCCGACCAGGTGTGGCTGGGACGCCGGACGCTCACCATCACGTTCACCGGGCGCGCCGCGCACGCGTCGTCGGAGCCCTTCATGGGACGCAACGCACTGGACGCCGCCACGTTGTTCTACACGGGGCTGGGACTGCTGCGGCAGCAGATGATCCCCGTCGACCGGGTGCATGCCGTGATCAGCGATGGCGGGACGCGGGCGTCCATCATCCCCGAGCGCGCCGTCGTCCAGGCTTACGTCCGGTCGAAGTTCCCGGAGACGCTGGTGGAGTTGAGCCGTCGCGTGGACGACCTCGCGCACGGCGCCGCGCTCATGGCGGGCGTCGGCGTGGAGGTGGTCTGGGATCAGCATCCAGCCTCCTTGCCGGTCCGCACCAACGACCCGCTGACCCGACGCTGGGCGCTCGCGCAGGCCGAACGCGGGCGTCATGCCCTCCCACTGGGGGTGGTGTCCGAGACCCTCGCGGCATCCACCGACTTCGGGAACGTCAGCGTGCGCGTCCCGGGGATCCACCCGCTGCTGAAGATCGCTCCCGAGGGGACCGCGCTCCACACCCACGCATTCGCCGCGGCGGCCGCCTCCGAGTTCGCCCTCTCCGGGATCGCGGACGGTGCCTACGGCCTGGCCGCTGCAGCCCTGGACTTCCTGGTCGACGACGACCTCGCCGCCGCAGTCGCCGACGATTTCGACGCAGCGGGGGGCGTGCTCGACGTCGAGCGACTCTTCACCGACTAGCGGGGGCACACCCCACAATCCGGAGCCCCACCCGAC
>NZ_DAIOIA010000107.1:1669-10432 GCF_036744435.1 Propioniciclava sp.
ACCACGCACCACGCACCACGCACCACGCACCACGCACCACGCACCACGCACCACGCACCACGAAGATCGTCACACCCATCGCGTAGGGTGCCGCCATGACCGAGCAGCCCCTGGCCCCCGAGCGGGCCGACCTGATCGAGGCGCTGCGGCGCCACCGCGGCTTCTTGCTGCAGACCGCCGACGCGCTGACCGAGGAGCAGGCCAGGACGCGCTCGAGCGTCAGCCAGCTGACGATCGCGTCCCTGCTCAAGCACGTCGCCGACACCGAGGAGCAGTGGCTGCGCTTCGCCGTCGCCGGGGCGTCGGCGTTCGAGGGCACCGGGGTCTACGAGTCGGACATCGACTGGGACGCCGTCACCGCCGAGGCCGACGAGAACGGCGGCGACTGGGCGGACAGCGAATGGGAGGACGATCGCTTCCTGCTCAGCGACGAGGAGACCCTCCCGTGGCTCCGCGAACGGGTCGCGCACGTCGCCGCGGCCACCGAGGAGGTCCTCGCGACCGCCGACCTCGATGCGCGGCACCCCCTCCCGTCGGCACCCTGGTTCGAGCAGGGCGTCAGCTGGTCGGTGCGCCGCGTCGCGCTGCACGTCCTCGCCGAGATCAGCCAGCACGCCGGCCACGCCGACATCATCCGCGAGGGCATCGACGGCCAGCGCACGATGGGCTGACGAGGTCACGCGTCTCTCTGACGCGTAGCACCCCCAATCACACGTGTTCCTTGGCGCGTGGCGTTCCAGATCAGGCGTCCTCCCGGGCGCGTGGCAGCATGGCGAGGTGACCAGCGAGCCCACAGCCAGCTTCTACGAACGCGTCGGCGGCGAGCCGACGTTCCGCGCCCTCGTGGACCGGTTCTACGAGGGAGTAGCGGAGGATCCGCCCCTGCGGGCCATGTACCCGGAGGAGGATCTGGGCCCGGCCGCCGACCGGCTCCGGCTGTTCCTGGAGCAGTACTGGGGCGGCCCGCACACCTACTCGGAGACCCGCGGCCACCCGAGGCTGCGGATGCGGCACGCCCCCTACGCGGTCACCCCCGATCAGCGGGATCGCTGGCTGCGCCACATGCTGGCCGCCGTCGACACCCTCGCCCTGCCCGAGCAGGAGGACGCCGAACTGCGCGAGTACCTGGTCCGGGCCGCCCAGTTCATGATCAACACCCTGGAGTGATCCGGCCCCGGGGGCCCGCCGCGACCCGACCAGCCCCCGGCCCCTACCCGTGCATGCCCGGGGTGCGGCACGGGGTGGCGACGAGGGATGATCCCGTCTGAGGGCCGATCCTCAGCGGCCCGCACAGAACGCGGCCGCTGCCGTCGGCGCGTTCAGTGCCCCAGCCGGTCCTTGGCCTGGGTGACCTTGGCGTACATGTCCTCGATGAGGGCCGAGAACCGCTCCTCGACCTGACGCCGCTTCACCTTCAGCGTCGGCGTGAGGAGCCCGTTGTCCATGGTGAGTTCCTCCAGCATCACCCGGAGATCCTTCACCTTCTCCTGGCTGGGCAGCCGGTCGGTGAGCGCCTCCACGCGTCGCTTGATCTCCTCGACGATCTCCGGACGGGTCGGGAGCTCGGAGGCCTCCTTGAACGTGAGCTGCAGTTGGTGCGCCAGGTCTTCGAGCCCGGGCAGCGAGGGGCTCACCAGCAGGGTCACGTACGGGCGGTTGTTGCCAAGCACGACCGCGTGCTCGAACAGCGGATCGGCGAGGATCAATCCCTCGATGGGGGCCGGCGCGATGTTCTTGCCGCCGGAGGTGACGATGATGTCCTTGATCCGGTCGGTGATGACGAGGTAGCCGTCCGTGTCGACATAACCGACGTCGCCGGTGCGCAGCCAGCCGTCGTCATCCACGGCAGCCGCCGTGGCCTCCGGGTTGTTCCAGTAGCCCTGCATGACGTTGGGGCCGCGGTAACAGATCTCGCCCTCTTCGGCGATCCGGATCTCGCCGCCCTCCATGACGCGGCCGGCCGTGCCGAACTTGAACGCCCCTGGCGAGTTGAAGGAGATCAGCGGGGACGCCTCGGTGAGGCCGTAGCCCTGGCACAGCAGCATGCCCGCCGAGGAGAAGAACTCCTCGATCTCTTCGCGCAACGGGGCTCCGCCGCAGGCCATCACGGTCTTGGGGCCGCCGAGGGCGTCTCGGATGGAACTGAACACGAGCTTGTCGGCCAGCGGCAGGGCCAGCCGCAACCCCAGGGACGGGCGGCGTCCCTTGCGGTAGGCGTGCTGGCTGCGGGCCCCGACGCTCAGCGCCATCCGCAGGATGCGGCGGCGTAGCGGCGAGGAGGCCACCTTCTGGTGCACGGTGGTGAACACCTTCTCGTACAGCCGCGGGACGCTGACGAACATCGTGGGCTTGGCCTCGACCAGGGCGTCGGCGACCGTGCGGGCGTCGGCGACGTAGGTGTTCATGCAGCCCTCGAACAGCACCTTGAACGTCCAGGCGCGCTCCAGGGCGTGGGACAGCGGCAGGAACGCCAACGAGTGGTCCTTCGGCGTGATGGTGAAGAACGCGTCCAGAGCGTCCAACTCGAACGTGAAGCCTCGGTGCGTCAGTGCGGCGCCGCGCGGCTCCCCCGTCGTCCCGGACGTATAGATGATGGACGCCACGTCGTCTCCCGAAGACGCCTCCAAGCGGGCGGTCACCTCGGCTTCGGCCTCGGCTGGGACCGGGTCGGCGAGCACGTCGGCGAGGGTCCGGACGCGCCCATCGTCCACGCTGGTCGGATCGAAGGTCCACGCCCCGCGCAGGTCCGGAAGCTCGTCCCACACCGGGGTGAGGCGTCCCAACAGGGTCTCGTTCTCAAGGAATGCGAACAGGGCACCGGAGTCGGCGGCGATGTGCCGGACCTGTTCAGGCGTGCTCGTCGGATAGATCGGCACCGGGACGGCCCGGATCGACAGCATGGCCAGGTCGGCGATCGTCCATTCGGGCCGGTTATTCGACAACAGCAGGACCCGGTCGCCCGGGTTGATGCCAGCTTCGACCAGGTGACCGGCCAGGGTCGCGACGTCGCGGCCCAGTTCGGCATACGTTCGGACGGTCCAGCCGTCCCCGTCCTTGATCCGGGTCGCCGGTCGCTCTGGAAAGCGCCGGAACACCTTGGACATGCGGACCGCGATGTTGCTGGCGTCCATGAGAGCCCCCCTCGGCTGTACCTGGGTCTAACTTGCCATAACCGTAGGTTTGTCCCAAGGGCCGACACCCCAGGTCAGCGCGGACTGGGGCAAAATCGGAGACTCGGGTCCGCCCGGCATCCCCCCAGGGGCTGACGCCGGGCGACGAGTTCAGAGGACGAGCAGCATCCAGGGGATGCCGACGAGGGCGAAGATCGCGAGCATCACCAGCGACAACACGAAGTTCTTCCGGAACCACTCGGCTGTCGTGATCATGCCGGACTGGCCCGCCGTCAGCGCCGCCCCGCCGGCCATCGGGGTCAGCCCGTTGGCGGTGTTGGTGGCGCCGATCGCCAGGAAGAACGCGGCCAGCATCGGCGGGGTACCCACCGCGATGGCCGCCGTCAGGAACACCGGGTAGAGCGCCAGGATGTGCGCGGTGGCCGAGGCGAACAGGTAGCGGGCGAAGAAGTAGGCCAGCACGACGATGGCGAACGCGAGCGGCCAGGGCAAGCCGCCCAGGGCCCCCGACACCGAGGAGCCCACCCACGAGGTGACGCCCAGGGTGGTCATCTTGGTCGCCATCGCGATGGCAGCCCCGTAGAAGAGCAGCGTCGACCAGATGGAGCCGTTCTTGACGACGTCGGCCCACGTGACGACATTGAGGATGAACAGCAACGCGACGCCGACCAGCGCCGCCATGGTGGCGTCGATGCTCAGCTTCGGCAGGCCGAGCCCGGCGAGGATCGAGTCGATGGCCCACGCCAGCAGCAGGAACACGAAGACGCCGAGCATCTTCTTCTCCGGGGTCTTCATGGGGCCCATCTCAGCGAGCGCGGCCTTGGCAGTCGCTGGCGCCTCGGGGGTCTTGCCGTCGGTGGGCGGGTAGATCCTGTACGCCACCCAAGGGATCACCACGAGCGCGACCGCCACCGGGACGACGGCGGCGACGAACCAGTTGCCCCAGCTGATCTCGAAGCCCAACCCCATCGACTTCACAGCGTTCGCCATGAGCGGGTTGCCCGCCATGGCCGTCAGGAACAGCGCAGAGGTGAGGCTGGAGATCGCCACCGAGGTGAACGTCAAGAACGCGCCCAGTTTCTTCCGGGACTCGTCGAAGGGCTCTGAGCCCTGCTCCTTGGCGATCGACTTCACCAGCGGGTAGACGACGCCGCCATAGCGGGCGGTCAGGCTGGGCGTGCCGGGTGAAACGACGAGATCCGCGGCGCCCAGGCCGTAGGCCAGACCCAAAGCGGTCCCCCCGAATCGGGACAGGAACACCAGCGCGATCCGGCGTCCCAGCCCGGTGATGACGAAGCCGTCGGCGATGATGAACGCCGCCGCGATCAGCCACGCGGTCGAGTCTCCGAACCCCGCCAGCACCTCCTTGATGCCGAGCGGCCCCCACTGCATGGTGGCGGCGACCGTGGCGCCGGTGTCTGCCTTGACGTGCGCGGGAACCCAGCGGGCCCCGGCGACCATGGCGACGGCGACGCCGATCAGGCCCACCGGCGCGTTGGGAAGCGGTTGCAGGATGAAGCCGATGATCGTGCCGACGAAGATGCCGAGCATGATCATGCCTCCCGGCTCGACGCCCGCCGGGTCCGGGATGAGGGCGAGCAGGAGCGCCGGAATCACGCAGGCGAGGGTCTTCCAGGCCTTGGGGTGGCGCGTGAACCAGCTCTCGGTCGTGGGCGCGTCAGCAGCGTCGGTCATGGTTCGTCGGCGGCGCGCGGCCGCCTGCCCTCCTCGGAATGGATCGTGGCAGGCTCGATCGGCCGCCGCTCTCGATCGTCGCATGGCCCCCGAGGGGCACCTGGCTTTCGTACATAGAGTTCACGGCGCTGCCGGTCCGGACGCCTTCTGCGCGCTGTGTCGAAGGGAAGCCCATGAGGACGACCTCATCGAACGGCGCCTGTGCCACCACCGCGACGAACCGCCACTCGGCTGTGCCCGGACCTCCACTAGGGTGGGGACGCACGCGTCCGCAGGAACCCGGTGCAAACCCGGGGCGGTTCCGCCACTGTGACGCCGTCGAAGCTCGACGGCTCAGCCAGACACTCGGCGCGCGCGATCCGACGAGACGACGGGGCGAGAACCCCTCAGGAGGAATCGTGGCCGAGCCCACCACCCGCATCGCACTGCTGTCCACCTCGGACACCGACCTGCTCTCGGCCCGCGCCAGCGGCGCCGCCTACACCTGGGCCAACCCGAACCGCACCGACGACGCCGCCCTGGCCGCCCTCGTCGCGGACGCCGACCTGGTCATCTACCGGCTGCTCGGCTCCCCGCACGAACTGTGGAGCGGGGTGGACGCCATCCGCGCCGCCCACACGCCTCTGGTGATCCTCGGCGGCGAGCAGCAGCCCAGCGCCGAGCTGATGGAACTGTCCAGCGTCCCGATCGGCGTCGCCGCCCAGGCCCACCGCTACCTTGCCGAGGGCGGCCCCGACAACCTACGTCAGCTGCACGCCTTCCTCTCCGACACCGTCCTGCTGACCGGCGAGGGCTTCGAGCCGCCCGCCGCGATCCCCTCATGGGGGTTCGCCGAACGCCCCGCCCCCGCTGACGGCGACGCCGTCGACGCGTCCCTGCCGCGGGTCGGCGTCCTGTACTACCGGGCGCACGAGGCCAGCGGCAACAACGGCTTCGCGCACGCCCTGGCCGACGCGATCGACGCCACCGGTCTCGCGGTCGGCGTCCCGATCTTCGCCGGGTCGCTGCGCTCGGCCCCCGACGAGCTGTACACCGCGTTCGGCACCCTGGACGCCCTCATCGTGACCGTGCTGGCGGCCGGGGGCAGCGTGCCCGCGGGCGCGTCGGCGGGCGGCGACGACGAGGCGTGGGACGTGGAGCGGCTGGCCGCCCTCGACATCCCCGTCCTGCAGGGGCTCAGCCTGACCACCAGCCGCGCCGACTGGGAGGCGTCCGACGAGGGCGTCACGCCGCTGGACTCGGCCAACCAGATCGCGATCCCCGAGTTCGACGGCCGGATCATCACCGCGCCGTTCTCGTTCAAGGAGTTCGACGACCAGGGCCTGCCCCACTACGTCGCCGACCCGGAGCGGGC
This sequence comes from Propioniciclava sp., assembly GCF_036744435.1. Taxonomy (NCBI): domain Bacteria; kingdom Bacillati; phylum Actinomycetota; class Actinomycetes; order Propionibacteriales; family Propionibacteriaceae; genus Propioniciclava; species Propioniciclava sp. The sequence goes on from NZ_DAIOIA010000107.1 coordinate 7,850, forward strand.
GCTGCGCGTCGCGCGGATCGCCGCCAACTATGCCCGGTTGCGTCACCTCGACAACGCCGAGAAGAAGCTCGCGTTGGTGCTGTCGGCCTACCCGACCAAGCACGCCCGCATCGGCAACGCCGTCGGCCTGGACACCCCCGTGTCGGCGATCCGGATGCTGCGCCGACTCATCGCCGAGGGCTACGACCTGGGCGAGGACAACCCGATCACCGACATCCTTGCCGCGCACACCGCCGGGACGCCCGAGGACGACACCGAGGCCGGCGACGCCCTCATCCACGCCCTCATCGCGGCGGGTGGCCAGGACGAGGAGTGGCTCACCACCGCGCAGCTCACCGACGCGCACGCCAGGATCACCACCGAGCAGTACCTGCAGTGGACGGCCGACCTGCCCGCCGACCTGCGCGACGCCATGGTTGAGGCCTGGGGTCCCGCGCCCGGCACCCTGTTCGTCAACGACGCGGGCGAACTCGTGCTGGCGACGCTGCGAGCGGGCAACATCGTCATCTTGATCCAGCCGCCGCGCGGCTTCGGGGAGAACCCGATCGCGATCTACCACGACCCCGACCTGGCGCCCTCCCACCATTACCTGGCCGCCTACCGCTGGCTGGAACACGGCTTCGGCGCGGACGCCATCGTCCACCTCGGCAAGCACGGCTCCCTGGAATGGCTGCCCGGCAAGAACGCCGCACCGTCGGCGTCCTGCGGCCCCGACGCCGCCCTCGGCAGCCTGCCGCTGATCTACCCGTTCCTCGTGAACGACCCCGGCGAGGGCGCTCAGGCGAAGCGGCGCGCGCACGCTCTGATCGTGGACCACCTGATTCCGCCGATGGCGCGCGCCGAGAGCTACGGCGACATCACCAAGCTCGAACTCCTGATGGACGAGCACGCCAACATCGCCGCCATGGACCCGGCCAAGCTGCCCGCGATCCGCGGGGAGATCTGGGCGCTCATGCGCGCCGCCGAGATGCACCGCGACCTCGGCCTGGACGAGCGTCCGGGCGATGAGGAGTTCGACGACTTCCTGCTGCACGTCGACGGCTGGCTGTGCGAGATCAAGGACGCCCAGATCCGCGACGGCCTCCACATCCTCGGCGACGCCCCTTCCGGCGAGGGCCGGGTCAACCTCGTGCTGTCGATCCTGCGCGCCGCTCAGGTGTGGGGTGGCGTCGGCAACGCCGTCCCCGGGCTGCGCTCCGCGCTGGGGCTGCCCCCCGACGCCCCCACCCACGAGGTCGACCGGGTCGAGACCCAGGCCCGCGCCCTCGTGCAAGCCATGGAAGACGCCGACTGGGATCCCGCCGCCGCGGCGTCCCTCCACGAGAACCCGGCGGTGCAGACGGTGCTGCGGTTCGCCGCCGAGCAGGTCGTCCCGCGGCTGAGCCGCACCACCGACGAACTGGACGCCGTCCTGCACGCTCTCGACGGCGGCTTCATCCCGGCCGGACCGTCCGGGTCGCCGCTGCGCGGCCTGGTCAACGTGCTGCCCACCGGGCGGAACTTCTACACCGTCGACCCGCGGGCCATCCCGAGCCGGCTGGCCTGGGAGACCGGGCAGGCGATGGCCGACTCCCTGCTGAACCGCTACCTGGACGAGACCGGCGAATACCCGACCTCGGTCGGGCTGTCGGTGTGGGGCACCTCCGCGATGCGGACCTCCGGCGACGACATCGCCGAAGTGCTGGCGCTGATCGGCGTCCGACCCGTGTGGGACGAGGCGTCCCGTCGGGTGTCCTCGCTGACGGTGGTGCCGCTGGCCGAACTCGGGCGTCCGCGCGTCGACGTGACGGTGCGCATCTCCGGGTTCTTCCGGGACGCGTTCCCCCACGTCATCGAGATGCTCGACGACGCCATCGCGATGGTCGCCGCCCTGGAGGAACCCGCCGAGCAGAACTACCTCAAGGCGAACGCGGACGCCGACCTGGCCCTCCACGGGGACGCCCGCCGCGCCACCACGCGGATCTTCGGCTCCAAGCCGGGCAGCTACGGCGCGGGCATTCTGCAGGCAATCGAGTCCGGAAGCTGGCGCGATGACGCCGACCTGGCCGAGGTGTACACCGCCTGGGGCGGGTTCGCCTACGGCCGTGAGCTGAACGGGACGCCCGCCGCCGACGACATGCGGGCCAACTACAAGCGCATCAAGGTGGCGGCCAAGAACGTCGACTCGGCCGAGCACGACATCGCCGATTCGGACGACTACTTCCAGTACCACGGCGGCATGGTCGCCACGGTGCGGGCCCTGACCGGCTCCGATCCGCGCGCCTACGTGGGTGATTCGACCAGCCCCGACAACGTCCGCACCCGGACGCTCGCCGAGGAGACCGCCCGCGTGTTCCGGGCCCGCGTGGTGAACCCCCGCTGGATCGGCGCGATGCGCCGCCACGGCTACAAGGGCGCGTTCGAGCTGGCCGCGACCGTGGACTACCTGTTCGGGTTCGACGCCACCGCGGGCGTGGTCCACGACTGGATGTACGAGTCGCTGGCGAAGGAATACGTCATCGACGAGGAGAACCAGGCGTTCCTGCGGCAGTCGAACCCGTGGGCGCTGCGCGGCATCGTCGAGCGGCTCCACGAGGCCGCCGA
>NZ_DAIOIA010000108.1:0-10411 GCF_036744435.1 Propioniciclava sp.
CGGCGGCGGGGCCTAGGATGCCGAGCGTGCCGACCATCCGCGTCCTGCTCGTCGACGACGACCCGCTGGCGCGCACCGGTCTGGTCAGCCTGCTGGGCGCTGTCGCCGACATCGAGGTGTGCGGCGAGGTATCCGACGGCGACGAGGTCGTCTCGGCCGCCCGCGAGTTGAAGCCCGGGGTGGTCCTGATGGATCTGCGGATGCCTCGCCTGAACGGGGTCGAGGCGACGCGACTCGTGCGGGCGCTGCCCTCGCCGCCCCACGTGATCGCGCTCACCACGTGGGACGTCGACGACGCGGTCGTCCGCTCCCTGGAGGCCGGTGCCGACGGCTTCCTGCTCAAGACCGCGGCTCCCCTGGAGATCGTGGCGGCGATCTGAGCGGTGATGGATGGGGACGCCGTGCTGTCCCCGCGCAGCACCCGGCGGCTGCTCGACCATGTGGGGCGCCGTGACGATGCGGCCCGGCGTGCCGCCGTCACGCTGCTGGGGAGACTGACGGCGCGAGAGCGCGACGTGGCGATCGCGACCGGCCACGGGCTGACGAACGTGGAGATCGGCACCCGGCTCTACATGTCGGCCGCGACCGTCAAGCAGCACCTGGGCGCGGTGCAGCACAAGCTAGGCGTCCGGAATCGGGTCGGCGTCGCCGTCCTGGCCGAACGCGCCGGGCTCCTGGGGGAGCCGGGCGTCCGCTGAGGAGCCGCGACCGCCCCCCTGCCGCACCGTGTCTGGGAGGATGAGCCCACCGCACGAACAACCACGACGGGGGCGAACATGGCAAGCACGATCGGACTGGTAGGGCTCGGAGTGATGGGGACGGCGATCCTCACGCGCCTCCTGGAAACCGGGCACGAGGTCGCCGCCTTCGACGTGAACTCCGGCGCCGTCGCTCGGGCCGTCGAGGCGGGCGCACGTGCCGCGGCCACGCCCGCCGAGGCCGCGGCGGGCGGCGTGGTGATCCTCTCCCTTCCCAACGCCGCCATCGTCGAGCTGGCCGCCTTCGGCGCCGAGGGCGCCGCCACCGGCGACGCCCCCGTCCTCGTGATCGACATGTCCTCCATCGACCCGGGTGCCACGAGGCGCCTCGCCCGCCGGGCCGCCGACGCCGGGCACGCCTGGGTCGATTCCCCCTTGTCGGGTGGCGCTCCGGCCGCGCTGGCCGGGACGTTGACGCTCATGCTGGGCGGCACCGAGCAGGACGTGGCGCGGGCCACGACGGTGCTGTCGGCGCTCGCGGCGCGCCTCACCCATTGCGGCCCCTCGGGCGCGGGCCAGACGGTGAAGCTGCTCAACCAGATCATCGTCGGAACCGCCATGAACGCGCTCGCGGAAGTCTCCGGGCTGGTGCGCGCCAGCGGCCTCGATGCCGAGGTGGTGCGCGGGGCGCTGAGCGGCGGCCGGGGGGATTCGCCGCTGCTGCAGGAGTTCTTCGTCAAGTTCGCCACCGCCGACCCGACCGTCACCGGACGCATCGGCAACATGATCAAGGACCTCGACGGGGCCACCGAGGCGGCGCGCGGGGCGGGCGTGCCGGTGCCGCTGACCGCCGCGTCCGCGGAGGTGCATCGCTGGCTGCGTTCCCGGGGGCTGGACGCCGCCGACTCGGCTGCCTTGCTCGCCTACTACGACGCGTCCGTCGCCGATCCGGACTACTGGTTGGCGTAAGGGGCGCCGCGACCTGGGTCCCCGCGACGCATGCCATCGCCGTCGGACCGGGCACCGGGTGGGGGACTCGGGCGGCGGGGCCTGGGGATTCCCGCGACGTCTGTGGATAACCGCACTTCTCGGCGGCAGGCGTGGGTGGTCTCTGCCAGGCTGGGGCCACCCCCAGCGAATGGAACCCCACCATGGTTACTTCTTCCCTCGACACTGCGTCCGGCCGGGCGCGCCCTTCCCGAGCCAGCCGAACACTCCGCACCGCTGCGGTGGTGATGGTGGCGCTTGCGGCGGCGACCGGATGCGCATCGGTACCCGTGGCGCCGACGCCCTACCCGACTTTGCGGGCCGAACCGGCCTACCAGTGCCGCCCCGCCGACGGGGGCGATCGTGTCCCGTGCACGGCCGAGGAGTTTGAGGTCGCCCGCCAACGCGACGCTCTCTTTGAGGAGGCGTATGACGTTTTCGAGCGCTACCTGCTGGAGTTGGACCGACTGCGTCGCGTGGGAGCCGGGGAGTTATCACCCGAGATGGAGTCGCTCGTCACGGGGTCGGATCGAGAGGCGCTGGCGCAAGCCCTCTCGGAGGTCACGTCTCGTCCGATGATTGAGGGCGGCGTCGATCTTGCGTGGATGACCCGCGACACGACGTCGGAGCCCGTGGACGGCTCCCTTGTGCAGATCGTGGCGTGCGTGGACTACTCGGGGGCGCGCTACCAGAACCCGCGAGGAGGCGAGCCTTTCCAGGGATCTCGCGCGTACATGTGGCCCGCGTACGCCCGCAGCGAGAGCGGGAGCCTCCAGATCATCGACTTGGTGGTAGACCCAGTGGAGTCCTGCGCATGAGCGGCTCGTACGTGCGCATCGGCGCCGCCATCCTGCTCGGTGTGGGAGTGGGGGCGCTTGTTGGCTGCGGCACCCTGGCAACGCCGGGTGCGACGGCCTCCCCCGTGTATCGGTGTATTCCCGTCGGTGGGGGTGAATCGGTGCCTTGCACCGCTGAGCAGTACACGCAGGCGGTGGAGCGGGACGCCCTCGTGGCCGAAGCGGATGCGGTGTATCGGCGCTACTGGGCCGAGGTTAGTCGTCTCAGCCGCGAATCAGCACCAGAGTTCACGCCCGAACTCGATCAGGTCGCCACAGGCTCCATCCGGCGCTGGATCACGGGGGAGCTTCTCCCCGACCTGAGCAAGCAAACGTGGGTGAGCGGCGAGTCACAGGTGGCGCGCACCTCTGAGTTCCCCGGGACGAGCGCGGCGGGGTCAATCATCACCTTGCAGGTGTGCACGGACGAGTCAGCCGTGCAGTACACGAGCGGCGGTGGGGAAGCGTTCGCCGGGCCGATTCGTGAGGGGCGGTGGTACTTCGTCCGAGAAGCCAGCGGCGCCCTGAAGCTGATCGCAGGCGAGTACGCCACGGTCGGCTCCTGCTAGGCCTGAGACGCCAGGGCGGCCCGGCCGTCGTCGATGTGAATCGTCGCTTCCCTTGTCAACGTCGTGCCCGTGCGGTTGTGTGGGGAGCGACATCCGGTCCCAGGGACCGCCTGGGCCCGGCGACGAGGGGAGCTGGCCATGTCTGAGATGGTGCGCAGGATCCTGGTGAGTGTCAGCGCCGTGTTCATGGTGCTGGGGACGCTGTACGGATTCGGGGTGATCGGCGAACGCGTCGAGGAGAGCTCGGGTGGCGCCTTCGCCGCCGATGCCACCCTTGTGACGCCCGCGTCCCCGGCCTTTTCCGTCTGGTCGCTGATCTACCTCGGCTTGTTCGCCTACGTGGTGTGGCAGTGGCTCCCCGCCTCGCGGGCGTCCGGGCGCGCAGATCGCATCTGGTGGCTGGCCGCCGTCTCGATGGTCCTCAACGGGGCGTGGCTGCTCGTCACCCAGGTGGGTTGGATCTGGGTCAGCGTCGCCGTGATCGCCGCGCTCGCCCTCACCCTGGGCACCCTGGTGGCCCGGCTGAGCGAGAAGCCCGCACCCGGACTGCCCGAATGGGTCCTGGTCGACGGTGTCTTCGGGATCTACCTCGGCTGGGTCTCCGTGGCGACCATCGCCAACGTCACCGCCGCGCTGGTGGCCTCCGGGGTCAACCCGCCGCTGGAGCAAGGGCAGTACTGGGCCGTCGGGGTTCTGGCGCTGGGCGCCGCGCTCGGCGTCTGGCTGGCGGTGCGCCTGGGCGGTCGCATCGCGGTGGCTGCGGCCATGGCCTGGGCGATGTGCTGGATCGCCGTCGGCCGGCTCACCGCGACGCCGTCCTCCACTCTGGTCGGCGTGGCAGCGCTGGTCGCCGCCGCGGTGATCGTGGCCGCTGCTGTGATCGCCCGGCTGAGGCGTCCCGCTCGGCCGATGCGGGCGATCAGCTAATCGGCCGATGCGGGCGATCAGCTAAGTCGCACAGGGAACAGCTCAGGGGCGGTGAGTGTGCAGAACCGCCTCGGTGGTGTGGCCGTCCGGGTCGAACAGGAACGCCGCGAAGTAGCCCACGTGATACTCGGGCCGATGCCGCGGGTGACCGTTGTTGCTGCCTCCGGCCGCCAGGCCCGCGGCGTGATAGGCGCGCACCTGATCCTCGTCGTCGGCCCGGGACGATCGACATGGTCAAGCACGGCGGGCATGGGGCAAGTCTCACAGCACGCCGGGCCGGTGCCTCAACGCGACGCGGTCCCGTCCGGCGCGGCAACGCCCGGCGAGGGCGCGGGGGGCTGCGGCGTCCGCTCGTTGAGCTCGAACCATTCCGAGTCGCACCCGGGGCAGCGATACACGGGGGCTCCGCCGACGCGTTCGCCCGTCTCGACGGTGCCGCAGGCGTCCTGACACGGGAAAGAGATGAGATAGCGCGCCACCATGGCGTCCATTCTTCACCTCGGACCGCCGCTGCTGGCGAGGCTCCTCAACCGGGATTGTGGGGTCCCTACAAAGTTCCCGAGGGGCTGTTGGGAGGTCGGCCGTTGATTCCCAGCAGGCCTCCGACAGGTCGTCGCGCCGACTCGCCAGCGGCCAGATTCGGTGGAAGATTCGACCCCAGCCCACGCGGGAGCGGCTCGACGCGCCCGCATCCGGGACTGTCGTCGCACCAAGGAGGCCCCGTGTTCCAGCGCATCGCCATCGTCAACCGAGGCGAGGCCGCCATGCGGCTCATCCACGCCGTCCGGGACCTGAATGCCGAGCGCCGCGACACCGAGCCCATCACGACGATCGCGCTATACACCGACGCCGAACGCTCCGCCATGTTCGCCCGCGAAGCCGACGAGGCCTACCCGCTCGGCCCGGCGTCCGCGCGCCCCTACCTCGATCACGCGCTGCTGGCCCGCGTCCTGCAGGAGGCCCGCGCGGACGCCGTGTGGGTCGGCTGGGGCTTCGTCGCCGAGGACGCCGCGTTCGCCGACCTGGTCGCCTCGCTGGGCATCACCTTCATCGGGCCCTCCGGCGACGCCATGCGTCAACTGGGCGACAAGATCGGCTCCAAGCTCATCGCCGAGGAGGTGGGCGTCCCCGTCGCCCCCTGGTCGCGGGGCGGCGTCGACACCCTGGACGAGGCGCTGGCGGCGGCGCAACGGATCGGCTACCCGCTCATGCTGAAGGCGACCGCGGGCGGCGGCGGCCGTGGCATCCGCCGGGTGGACGGCCCCGACGACCTGGCCGAGGCCTACCAGCGCACCCGCGACGAGGCTGAGCGGGCGTTCGGTTCCGGGGTGGTGTTCCTGGAGAAGCTCGTCACCGGAGCCCGCCACGTCGAGGTGCAGGTCATCGCCGATGGCCACGGCGCCGCCTGGGCGCTCGGCGTCCGGGACTGCACCGTCCAGCGCCGCAACCAGAAGATCATCGAGGAGTCGGCCTCCCCGCTGCTGCGACCCGATCAGGTGGCCGAGTTGAAGGCGTCCGCCGAACGCCTCGCGCTCGCCGTGGACTACCGCGGGGCGGGGACGGTCGAGTTCCTGTACCACCCCGGTGAGGAGCTGTTCGCCTTCCTGGAGGTCAACACCCGCCTGCAGGTCGAGCACCCGATCACCGAGGTCACCAATGAGTTCGACCTGGTCAAAGCCCAGATCGCCGTGGCGTCGGGGCAGCCGCTGGGGGAGCGTCCCGAGGAGTTCGGGCACGCCGTCGAGGCCCGGCTCAACGCCGAGGATCCCGACCGCGACTTCGCGCCCGCCCCCGGGTTCCTCACCCGGCTCGACCTGCCCGCGGGGCCGGGCATCCGCGTCGACACCGGCGTCGCCGAGGGCGACACCATCCCCGCCGACTTCGACTCGATGATCGCCAAGATCATCGCCTATGGCCGCACCCGCGACGAAGCGCTGGGACGCCTCCGGCGCGCCCTCGCGGAGACGACCGTCGTGATCGACGGCGGCGCCACCAACAAGAGCTTCGTCCTCGAATTGCTCGATCACCCCGAGGTCGTCGGCGCCCCCGGCGTCGCCTGGGCCGACACTGGCTGGATCGACCGCGAACGCGCGGCGGGCGGCCTCGTCGCCGACGCCCACGCGGGGGTCGCGCTCGTCGCCGCCGCGCTGGAGGCCTACGAGGAGGCTGCCTCGGTGGAGGCCGAACGCCTCCTGGAGACCGCCCACGGGGGACGCCCGCAGACCCAGCACACCGACGGCGTCAGCGTCGACCTGAAGCTGCGCGGCTCCGCCCACCGCGTCACCGCCTACGCCACCGGACCCGGCCGGTTCACCGTCGAGGTGGACGGCCGCCCGGCCCGCGTCGAGGTGCAGCGCCTCGACGACGTCCACGGACGCCTGCGCGTCAACGGCGTCCGCTACCGGATCGTGTCGGCCACTCACGGGCCGGTGCACCTCATCGAGGTCGACAACGTCATGCACCGCGTCTCCCGCGACGAGGGCGGCGTCCTGCGCTCCCCGGCCCCCGCCCTCGTGGTGGCCACCCCCGTCGCCGTCGGCGATGAGGTCGCCGCCGGGGCGCCCGTCGTCGTCCTGGAGTCCATGAAGATGGAGAGCGTCGTCACCGCCCCCTTCGACGCCCGCGTCAAGGAACTCCACGTGATGACCGGCTCCCAGGTGGAGACCATGGCGCCCCTGGTGCGGCTCGAACCCCTCACCGCCGAGACGGCCGAGGAAGCCGCCCCCGCTGCGGCCGTCGACCTGCCCGCAGCGCTACCCGACGCCGACCCGTCCGCCCGCGCGGACCGGCTGCGCGCCGACCTGTCGGCGATCCTCATGGGCTACGACGTCACCCCGCACGCCCACCCGCTCCAGGAGTACCTGGCCGCCCGCGACGAGGTGCGGGCCGCCGGCGGGGACGTGCTCACCGGCGAGATCGCGCTGGTCGGCCTGTTCGCCGACCTGGCCGCCCTCAACCGGAACCGGCCCCTCGGCGAGCAGGTCAACACCGAACTGCGCGTCCACTCCGACCGCGAGCACTTCCACCGCTACCTGACCACGCTGGACGCCGACCGCGCGGGCCTGCCCGAGCAGTTCCAGGAGCGGCTGCGCACCGTCCTGGCCCACTACGGGGTCGACTCTCTGGAGCGGACGCCCGCCCTCGAGGACGCCGTGTTCCGGATCTTCCTCGCCCAGAAGCGGGGGGCCGCCGACCTGCCGATCGTGCTGCGCATCCTCGACCGCTGGATCGGCGAACCGGCCCCGCACGGCGAGCTGGCCGAGTCTGCCCGCGCTCGGCTCGAACGCCTCGTCCGCGCCACCCAGCTCCGCTTCCCGGCCGTCGGCGACCTGGCCCGGTCGGTCAGGTTCCGCTGGTTCGACCAGCCGCAGGTCGACGCCGAACGGGCCGCCGTGCTGGCCGGGGTGGCCGACGAGGTCGCCGACCTGGCCGCGCACCCGGACGCCCCCGACTACGCCGCCCGGATCCTGGCCCTGGCCGCGATCCCCGAGTGGACGGCGAGCTTCCTGGCCGAACGCCTGGGACGCGACGGCGTCAGCGCCCACGAGCCGATGCTGGAGGTGCTGCTGCGCAAGTACTACGCCGACTTCGCCCTCGAATCCGTGGCGACCAGCCAGATCGAGGGCCGGGCCGTCGTCACCGCGAACTACGAGATCGAGGACCGGCCCACCCGGTTCGTGTCCACGCTCGGGCGCAGCGACGAACTCGCCGCCGACGGCCCGCTCGCCCGGATCGTCGCCGCCGAGCTGGGGCGGCGGCGCCCCGGCGACGAGGCGGTGGCGGAGCTGTACGTGGCCTGGCCCGCGGGCGTGGATCCGGCGTCCGTCTCGGCCCGCCTCGAAGGCACGCTCGCGACCTGGGACTGGGGGGCCGGGGTCCGGCGGGTGCTGGTGGGCATCTGCACCCCCGACGGTGTCGTGGAGTACCGCTCGTTCCGTCCTGACGCCCAGGGTGGCTTCGCCGAGGACGAGAACATGCGCGGCATGCACGCCATGCTGGCCCGTCGCCTCGACCTGTGGCGGCTGCGCGAGTTCCACCTCACCCGGCTTCCCGCCCCCGACGACGTGGTGCTCTTCGAGTGCGTCGCGCGCACCAACCCTGACGACCGCCGCCTCGTCGCGATGGGGCAGGTGCGCCAGCTGGCCGTCGTCCGGGACGCCGAGGGGCGCCTGCTGGGCCTGCCGCACGCCGAGCGGGCGGTCGAGAACGGCCTCGAAGCGATCCGCCGTACCCGCGCCGAACGCGGCCAGGCGGGCAGCAAGCTCGACATGAACTACGTCTGGGTGCACGTGTGGCCCGAGTTCGACGTCGGCCTGGAGGAGATCGCGACGCTGCAGACGAAGATCACGCCGCTGTCGGACGGCGCCGGGATCGAGGAGGTGCTGTGCCAGGGCCGCTACGCCGGGCCGGACGGCACCCTCCCGGTGGCGGTGCGCTTCCACAACGTGCCCGGCTCGGGCGTCACCGCGTCCGTCGGAGCGCCGCCGACCACCCCACTCAAACCGCTGGACGACTACGCCACGAAGGTGCTGCGGGCGCGCCGCCGCGGCCTGGTGTATCCCTACGAGCTGTCGGCGTCCCTGGCCGGTGAGGGCGGCACGCTCACCGAACTCGACCTCGTCGAGACCCCCTCTGCCCCTGCCGCGGACACCCCCCACCTCGCCGAGAACGCCCCCCACCCCGCCGAGGACTCGGGTTCAGGGCGTCGAGGACTGGAGTTGGGCGCGTCCAGGACTGACCGGCTCGCCCCCGTCGACCGGGCGCCCGGCAACAACACCGCAGGCATCATCGTCGCCGAGGTCACCACGCCGACACCGTTGTACCCCGAAGGCATCACCCGGATCGCGCTGTGCGGGGACCCGACCAAGGGTCTCGGCGCGGTCTCCGAAGCCGAATGCCGACGCATCATCGCCGCCCTCGACCTCGCCGAAGAACGCGGGCTGCCGGTGGAATGGTTCGCCCTCTCCTCGGGCGCGCGGGTGTCGATGCAGTCGGGCACCGAGAACATGGACTGGGTCGCCGCCGCGCTGCGCCGCATCGTCCAGTTCACCCAAGCCGGGCACGAGATCAACGTCGTCGTCGCGGGCATCAACGTGGGCGCCCAGCCCTACTGGAACGCCGAAGCGACCATGCTCATGCACACCAAGGGCATCCTCGTCATGACGCCCGACTCGGCCATGGTCCTCACCGGCAAGCAGTCCCTCGACTTCTCCGGCGGCGTCTCCGCCGAGGACAACTTCGGCATCGGCGGCTACGACCGGGTGATGGGGCCCAATGGGCAGGCCCAGTACTGGGCGCCCAACCTGGGGGCGGCCATGGGCATCCTCCTGGGCCACTACGACCACAGCTACATCGCGCCCGGGGAGGACGCCCCACGCCGGGCCGTCAGCGTCGACCCGGTCGACCGTGACGTGTCGGACTACCCGCACGCCGCCGAAGGGTCGGAGTTCACCACCGTGGGCGAGGTCTTCTCCCACGCGAAGAACCCCGACCGGAAGAAGCCGTTCGACATCCGCACCGTCATCGCCGCCGTCTGCGACGCCGACCACCCCCGCGTCGAACGCTGGGCGGGCATGGCGGACGCCGAGACGGCCGTCGTCATGGACGCCCGCCTCGGCGGCCACGCCGTCTGCGTCCTGGGCATCGAATCCAAGCCGGTGCCGCGACAGGGCTTCCCTCCCACCGACGGCCCCGACACCTACACCGGAGGGACGCTGTTCCCCCGGTCCTCAAAGAAGGCGGCCCGGGCGATCAACGCGGCCTCCGGCAACCGGCCGCTCGTCGTGCTGGCGAACCTGTCCGGCTTCGACGGCTCCCCCGAGTCGATGCGCAACCTGCAACTGGAGTACGGCGCCGAGATCGGCCGGGCCATCGTGAACTTCTCCGGGCCTATCGTGTTCGTCGTCATCTCCCGCTACCACGGCGGGGCGTTCGTGGTGTTCTCCAAGCGGCTCAACGAGAACATGACGGTGCTGGCCATCGAGGGATCCTTCGCGTCCGTGCTGGGCGGAGCCCCTGCGGCCGCGGTCGTGTTCGCCGGGGATGTCGCCAAGCGCACGGCGTCCGACCCGCGGGTGGCGTCCCTGGAGGCCCAGCTGCGGGAGGCGCCCGCCGAGACGCACGCGGCGCTGCAGTTGGAGCTGGCCGAGGCCCGCGGGGCGGTGCGCGCGGAGAAGATCTCCGAGGTGGCCGCCGAGTTCGACGGCGTCCACAGCATCCACCGGGCCGTCGAGGTGGGCTCGGTGGACCGCGTGATCACGCCCGCGCAGTTGCGTCCGGCGATCGTCGAGGCGATCGAGGCGCACGCGTCCCGCTGAGCACCACCTCGCGCCCGCGTCCGCGAGTCCTCGGCGCGCTGACCCTCAGTCCTCGGCGGGCTGACCCTCAGTCCTCG
>NZ_DAIOIA010000109.1:0-10259 GCF_036744435.1 Propioniciclava sp.
GAACAGGACCAGCAGATACTCGCGCACCGCTCAGGCCTCGTCGGGCTGCACAGGCGTGTCGACGGTGCGTGCGGTGGCGTCGGCGTCCGCTTCGCCCCCGGCGGGGGCCTCCCCGCTCACAGTGGCTGGCTCACCCGCGGGAGCCTGGTCAGAGACGACCTCGATCAGTCCGGGGACCGCCGCGTTGAGTTCATCGATGCTGATGCGACCGGCGCGCAAGACCCGCGCCTGTACTCCGGTGAGATCGACGATGGTCGACGGGGCCGGATCGTCCACCGTGCCAGCATCCAGATAGACCGCACACCGCTCCCCCAACTGCCCGATGGCCTCGGCGATGGTCGTCGCCGCGGGCCGACCGTGCACATTGGCGCTGCTGACGGCCAGCGGGCCGGTACGGCGGAGTAGCTCACGCGTGAACTCCTGTGCGGGGACGCGGACGGCGATCGTGTCGCCCCGATCCCCAAGATCCATCCGCAGCGAGTCGCGCGCGGTGAGGACGACCGTCAGTGCTCCCGGCCAAAACGCCTCCGCCAGGCGCGTCAGGCGGTCGTCCGTGCCGCTCGCGAGCGCCCGGACCATGCCGATCTCGGCCACCAGGACGGGAGGCGGCATGTCCCTGCCGCGTTCCTTCGCGTCCAGCAGTCGCTGCACCGCGGCCCCAGACGTCGCGAGCGCTCCGACCCCGTAGATGGTGTCGGTGGGCAGGACGATCACCTCACCCGCCACGACGGCGGCCTGCGCTGCCGAGAAGGCCGTCTCTTCCTCGCCGATGGCGATCACCGAATACGTCACTCGCCCATCCTGCCAGCCCTGACCGCGGTCACGAACCGTGGTCGCTCGGTGAGGTCGAGGTGATCGTGGACGCGCGTGAACTGGCCGGTCTGCAGGAAGACCGCCGGTGCGCTCATCGCTTGCACCTCGGCGTGCTCCGCGCACACGAACCCGCCCGGGCGCAGCAACCGGGTCGCCACCTCCGCCACGACACGCATGGCATCCAGGCCGTCCTCCCCCGACACCAAGGCCAGCCAGGGGTCGTGGTCACGCACCTCGGCCGGCACGTCGGCCCAATGCTCCACCGGAACGTAGGGCGGGTTGGCGATGACGAGATCGACCGTGCCGTCCAGGTCTTCGAACGCTTCGGCCATGTCGCCCCCTCGGAGGTCGACCCGCAAGCCCGCCAGGTTGTCGACCAGGTAGGGCCAGGCCTCCTCCGAAAGCTCGACCGCCGCATACCGGCCCTGGGGGGCCTCGGTCGCCAGCGCCTTGGTGATGGCGCCGGATCCGGCACAGAGCTCGACGACGATCGGGATACGCCCGGACGCGGAGATGTCGGCGATGCGTTCGAGGGCCCAGCCCGTCATCACCTCGGTCTCGGGCCGCGGGATGAAGACGCCCGGGCCCACGTTGAGGGTCACCGTCCGAAATGGCGCCCGGCCCGTGACGTGCTGGACGGGCTCTCCCGTCTCGCGCCGCACCAGGGCCGCCTCCAACCGCGCGGCCGCCTCCTCATCCGGCGGCGCTGCGAGCAACAGCGCCGCGGTCTCGACGCCCAGGACGTGCGCCAGGAGCAGCCGCGCCTCGGCCACCGAGCCCAGGCGAGCGGCGGTCGTGGCAACCAGCCGGGAGATAGACGCCTCAGGCACCCGCGGACGCCAACCGCTCGGCCAGGTCGGCGGCCTGGAGTGCCTCGATCACGCCGGACATGTCCCCCGCCAGCACGGCGTCCAGGTTGTAGGCCTTGTAGCCGATGCGGTGGTCGGCGATCCGATTCTCGGGATAGTTGTACGTCCGGATGCGTTCGGAGCGGTCCACGGTACGCACCTGCGAGCGCCGCGTCGCCGCCGCCTCTTGGGCCGCCTGCTCCTCCCCCAAAGCAGCGAGCCTGGCGCGCAGAATGCGCATCGCCGACGCCTTGTTCTGCAGTTGGCTGCGCTCGTTTTGGCAGGTCACGACGACCCCCGAGGGCAGGTGAGTGATGCGGACGGCGGAGTCGGTGGTGTTCACACCTTGGCCGCCCTTACCGGAGCTCCGGTAGACATCGATACGCAGGTCATCGGGGTCGATCTCGAGCTGGGTGTCGTCTTCGACATCGGGCATGACCAGCACGCCTGCGGCCGAGGTGTGAATCCTCCCCTGGGTTTCGGTGACCGGCACGCGCTGCACCCGGTGGACGCCGCCCTCGAACTTCAAAACGCCGTAGGGCATCGCATCGGGGGAACCGTGGCCGCCGGCCTTCACCGCCAGCGTGAGGGATTTGAAGCCGCCCAGGTCCGTCTCGGCTGACTCGAGCACCTCGACCTTCCAGCCCCGGTGCTCGGCATACCGGCTGTACATCCGGAACAGGTCTCCGGCGAACAGTGCCGACTCCTCACCCCCCTCCCCCGACTTGATCTCCATCAGCGCATCCGCGCTGTCGTGGGGGTCGCGAGGCGCCAGCAACTCGGCCAGCTTCTCTTCCAGTTCCCCCAGCCGCTCAGCGAGGCTGTCGGCCTCGGCGCCGAAGGCGGGATCCTCGGCGGCAAGTTCTCGTGCCGCCTCCACGTCCGCGGTAAGCGCCTCGTGCTCGGCCAGTGCCTTCACGATCGGCGTCAGTTCGGCGTACCGGCGCCCCACCCGTCGCGACACGGCGGTGTCGGCATGGGTGGCCGGGTCGGCGAGGCGTTGCGTCAACGCGTCGAACTCCTCAACGAGCTCGTGGGCACGACCGAACATTCGGATCCTCTCGATGGAACTGCTGACGGGGGCAAAGACGACGCCGGGTGCCAGGAGGACTCCTGACACCCGGCGTTGTGACGGACTAGCCGTTCCGCTTGCCGTACCGCTTCTCGAAGCGGGCGACGCGACCGCCCGTATCGAGGATCTTCTGCTTGCCCGTGTAGAACGGGTGGCAGGCCGCGCACACCTCGGCGCGGATGACGCCGCCGGGAGCGGTCGAATGCGTGGTGAACGTGTTGCCACAGGTACAGGTGACCGTGGTCTCCACGTACTCGGGGTGAATACCCTGCTTCATGGAATCTCCTCTGTGTGAAGGGGCCGGGTCGCCAAAGGATGTCGAGCCTGAGCTCGGGCGTGAACCGGCACCGCCGCCCCATTCTGCCGTATGAGGCTCGCTGCATCAAACGCGGCGCACCGCCGGGGCATTCCCGACGGCGCGGCGCACGCGGATCAGTCGCCGCTCGGCGTGGTACGGCTGATGACGTGCAGGAACTCCAGGTTGGTTTGGGTCTTGCGCAGTCGGTTGATGAGCATCTCCAGCGCGGCCTGATCCTCCAGCCCGGACAGGACGCGGCGCAGCTTCCACATGATCGCCAACTCCTCCCGGGTCATGAGCTGCTCCTCGCGGCGCGTGCCGGAGGCGACCGCGTCGATCGCGGGGAAGATGCGCTTGTCGGCCATCTCGCGGCGCAGGCGCAACTCCATGTTGCCGGTGCCCTTGAACTCCTCGAAGATGACATCGTCCATCTTGGAGCCGGTCTCCACCAACGCGGTGGCCAAGATCGTGAGCGATCCGCCGTTCTCGACGTTACGGGCAGCGCCGAAGAACTTCTTGGGCGGATACAGCGCCGCGGAGTCCACGCCGCCGGACAGGATCCGGCCGGAGGCGGGCGCCGCCAGGTTGTAGGCCCGGGACAGCCGCGTGATGCCGTCGAGCAGAATGACCACGTCGTGGCCCTGTTCCACCAGGCGCTTGGCGCGTTCGATGGCCAGTTCGGCCACGGTGGTGTGATCGTCGGCGGGACGATCGAAGGTGGACGCGATCACCTCTCCCTTGACGGATCGCTGGAAGTCGGTGACTTCCTCGGGACGCTCGTCGACCAGGACCACCATCAGGTGCACTTCGGGGTTGTTCACCACGATCGAGTTGGCGATCGACTGCATGACCATCGTCTTGCCCGCCTTCGGAGGGGACACGATCAGGCCGCGCTGCCCCTTGCCGATCGGCGAGACCAGGTCGATGATGCGGCCGGTCATGTTGTTCGGGGTGGTCTCCAGCCGCAGCCGGTCCTGCGGGTAGAGCGGGGTGAGCTTGTTGAATTCGGGACGATCCTTGGCGAGCGCGGGATCGGCGGCGTTGATGGTGTCGATCCGGACCAGCGGGCTGAACTTCTGCCGCTCGCCCTCGCGGTGCGCGCGCATCGCGCCGGTGACGATGTCCCCCTTGCGCAGGCCCCATTTCTTCACCATGGACAAGGAGACGTAGGCGTCGTTGTTGCCGGGGAGGTAGCCCGAGGTGCGCACGAAGGCGTAGTTGTCGAGGACATCGAGAATGCCGCTGACCTCGGTCAGGACATCGTCCTCGGTCACGGTCGGCTCGGCCTCCATCTTGTCCAGGCCTGCGTTGCGTCCGCCCCCGGTGCCACCGGAGCGGCGGTTGTTGCGGTCGCGATTGCGCCGCCGGCGATTGCGACGTCCGCCCTGGGAGTCGTCGTCATAGGAGTCCGAGGAACGCTGCGCAGTGTGCGTGGCTGTGCTGGTCGGCTGCTGCCGCGGTTCCTCGACCGGAGTAGCGGAGGGGCGCTGCTCAGCCGACTCCGGCGCCCGGTTCCGGTTGCGTCCGCGACGAGGCCCCTCGGCGGCCAGCGCCTCCAGACGCGAGGCCACATCGTCGCTCGCGGCCGCGTCGGTGCGCTCCTGCGGTTCGGGTTGCGAGGCTGAACGCTCGGCCTGAGGCGCGCGGCGCTCGGACTGCTCGGGCTCGGCCTTCTTGGCGGGCCGCTCACGGCGCGCACGCTCCAGGGGAGCCACCTCCGGGGCGGGCGCGGACGACTCCAGGGGCAGCGTCGCCTCGGCGCGGGCGGTGCGGCGGGCACCGTTGCCCTGGCCGGACTGCGTCGCCTTGATCGCGCTGGCGAGTTCGGCCTTGCGCAGGCCGGTGGACTTGACGCCGAGTGAGGTGGCGAGCTTCTTCAGGTCAGGAAGAAGCATCGAATCGATGTCGGACACGTGGATCCTCTCGGGTTCCCTCCGGGCACTCTGCCTCGAGGGGGCGCGTCAACGGGCGGGTCGCAGACCAGCGGTGACACTCGAAATATGGGGAGCAGGCTTCACCGATTGACCTCGGCGCCCCACCTGCGGGGGCCACGCAACCTGGTGCGCTGAAACCAGCCTACCACGGTCACGCTCAGGCGGAGGTCGGGCGGGAACGCCAGGCCCACACCCCGCACAACACGACGAATGCGATCCCCAAGGCGATGCCGAGGTTGTCCACCAGCTGCTGAGTGGGTGTGTAGAGGAGTTCAGCGCCATCACCGCCGGGCAGCGCCTTGAACGGAGCCACCCACACCCAGGCCGCATACACCAGGCCAAACCAGCGGACGCTGCGCGGCAGGTCGGCGCCGAGCGCGAGGACGACCGTCAGCGGAACGATCCACACGTAGTGATGCGACCAGCTGATCGGGGAGGCCAGCAGGCTGGTGAGGCCCGCGACGCAGATCGCCAAGCTCACCCGTCCCGCCCGATGCACCAACACCGCCGCGGCGATGCCGATCACCGCGACCACCGCGCTCAGCACCAGGCCACCGCGCGACAGCTCGCCGAACAGGCGCGCCCACGCACCCATGACGGACTGGTTGGTCTTGAACACGATTCCGGCGTTGATGCCCGAGTCGCCGGACAGCAGCCCCGTCCAGTAGTGCATCGTCCCCGCAGGCAGCACCAATGCGCCCAGGCCGGTCGCAGCCACGAACGTGAAGAAGGCGACCAGCCCGGGGCGGCGGCGGCCAGCGAAGAACTGATAGGCGGCGACGGTGGCGGGAGTCAGCTTCACAGCGGTCGCCAGGCCGATCCAGGTGCCTTCTGGGGTGACCCGTCGTGGCAGGATCCGGCGTCCGGGCATGGAGTCCAGGACTGCGGCTGCCACCAGCAAGACGCCCAACTGACCAAAGCCGAGGGTCTCTCGCACCGGCTCTGCAGCCACGACGGCAACCGTGGTGACCAGGCTCAGCACCCAGCCGGACAACCCCAGCCGGTACAGCATCGCCATGAGCAACACCACGGTGAGCGCGATCCAGCCCACCTGGGCGACGACAAGCGGGACGACCGCCAAGGGGATGGTCAGCAACGCGGCGAAGGGCGGGTAGATCCACGGGAGTCCCTCAGCGACATAGAAGTCCTGTCCCGCCAGCAGCATGGATCCGGTACGCCGGTAGACGTCCAGGTCGATCATGGCGGGCGACCAGGGCACGAGGGTGCTGCCGGGGATCGTCACGGCAGCGATGTACAGGGCGGCCGCCATCGGGGGCAGGAACCACCCGACCGTCGTCAGGACGGAGCGCCAGTTCCATGTCGCCGTGGTGACTGCTTGGGGGGCGGCGCTACCCGACACGCGCCGCCGCTTCCGAGAAGGCCACCCGAAGCTGGTCGTAATCCCGGGCGACCGGGAAGTGCGGGAACTCGGCGACCACCGAGGCCGGGGGGTCGAACAGGATGCCCGCCTGCGCCTGGGTCAGCATCCCGGTGTCGTTGTAGGAGTCGCCGCTCGCGATGACGGTGAGGTTCAGCGACTGGAGCGCCGCCACCGCCTTGGTCTTCTGGTCGGTCTGGCGGAGCGTGTAGCCGACGATGCGGTTCTCGACGACGTTCAGCCGGTGGCACAGCAGCGTGGGATGCCCCAGGTGAGCCATCAACGGCATGCCGAACTCGTAGAAGGTGTCCGACAAGATGACCACCTGGAACCGCTCACGGAGCCAGTCGAGGAACGCAGCGGCCCCGGGCAGCGGCGCCATCGTGGCGATCACCTCCTGGATCTGGGCCAGGCCGATGCCGTGCGCGTCCAGCACCCTCAGCCGGTGCCGCATCAGTTCGTCGTAGTCGGAGATGTCGCGGGTCGTGAGCCGCAACTCGTCGATCCCGGTCCACTCGGCGACTCCGATCCAGATCTCCGGGACCAGCACGCCCTCCAAGTCCAAGCACGCCACCAACACGTCAGGCCCCTTCCACCCGCAACACCCGCACGTCTCCGTGTACATCGTCGGTCCCCAGCAGGTGTGCCACCACAGCCTGTACCGCGTCGTGCGCGGCCTCATGCGTCGTGACACCCAGGTGAGCCCAGCCGCCCTCATCGATCTGTTCCTGCCGCACCGCGGCGATCGAGATCTCCTGTCGCGCCATGGCCTCGGCCACCCGCGCGAGGACGCCGGGCTCGTCGCGCACGGTGACAGAGAGGTAGTAGCGCGACCGGACGGCCCCCGCAGGGGTGATCCCGGGGCTGCTGTACGCCGACTCCCCCGGGCCGGACACACCCCGGACCCGGTTGCGCGCAGCGGTGACGATGTCCCCCAGCACCGCGGACGCCGTCGGCGAGCCGCCCGCCCCCGGACCCATGAACATGAGCCGACCGGCGTTCACCGACTCGACGAAGATGGCGTTGTAGGCACCGCGGATCCCAGCCAGCGGGTGTTCCAGCGGAACCATGGTCGGATGAACCCCCACGGCCACGGTGCCGTCCTCGGACACGGTGCAACGAGCCAACAGCTTCACCACGCAGCCCAGCCGCTCCGCCGCCGCGATATCGGCCACGGCGATGGCGCTGATCCCGTCACGGTCCACATCGTCGAGGTGAACCCGGGTGTGGAACGCCAGGGACGCCAGGATCGCGGCCTTGGCCGCGGCATCGTAGCCTTCGACGTCGGCGGTGGGATCCGCCTCGGCGTAGCCGAGCGCCTGCGCCTCGGCCAGCGCGTCGGCGAACGTCGACTTGCGCGTGTGCATCTGATCGAGGATGTAGTTGGTCGTGCCGTTGACGATGCCGAGCACGCTCGTGATGGCGTCGCCGACCAGCGACTCCCGCAGCGGGCGGATGATCGGGATCGCGCCGGCCACCGCCGCCTCATAGTAGACATCGACGTCGGAGTCCCGGGCAGCGTCGAAGATGGCGTCACCGTGCTGAGCCAGCAGGGCCTTGTTCGCCGTCACCACCGATTTGCCCGCGCGGATCGCATCCAGCAGGTAATCCAGCGTCGGCTCCACGCCGCCGACGAGTTCCACCACGATGTCGACGTCCTCGCGGCGCACCAAAGCCGGAACGTCGGTGGTCAGCAGAGCCGGGTCGATGCCAGGCCGCGGGATGGTGCGTCGGACCCCGATACCCACCAGTTCCAGCGGGCGGCCGACCCGTTCGGCCAGATCGTCGGCCTGCTCCACCAGGATCCGGGCCACCTGTGACCCCACGACGCCGCAGCCCAGCAGCGCCACCCGCACAGGGGCGTCCCCGATCGTCATCATGGTCCTCGTCGTCCTCGCAGTCCGTGTCAGTCCAGGCCGGCGTCGAGGGCCAGCAGATCGTCCAGCGTCTCACGCCGGAGGATCACCGACACCTTACCGTCCCGCACACCGACGACCGCGGGACGCGGGGTGTGGTTGTAGTTGCTGGCCATCGAGCGGCTGTAGGCCCCCGCGGCCGGGACCGCGATGACGTCACCGATCCGCACGTCCCCGGGCAGGAACACGTCGCGCACGAGAATGTCGCCGCCCTCGCAGTGCAGGCCCACCACCCGCGACAGCGTCGGGGGCGCGTCAGTGACGCGACCGGCCACGACGGCGGAGTACTCGGCTGCGTAGAGCGCCGGCCGGATGTTGTCGCTCATGCCGCCGTCGACGCTGATGTAGCGCCGGGACTGCCCGCCGCCGAGTTCGACGTCCTTGATGGTGCCGACCGTGTAGAGCGCTGTGCCGGGAGGGCCGCTGATCGCTCGGCCGGGTTCGAGAGACAGCATCGGCTTGTCCAGACCGAAGGCCCGGCACTCGTGTTCGATGATCTCGGAGAGGCCGTGGGCGAGATCGGCGGGCGTGGCCGGGGAGTCGTCGATCGTGTACGCGATGCCGAAGCCCCCACCCAGATCGAGTTCGGGCAAGGTGACGCCGGTCGCCTCCTTGAACTGGCTCATCAGCCGCAGGGTCCGACGGGCCGCCACCTCGAAGCCGTTGGTGTCGAAGATCTGCGAGCCGATGTGGCTGTGCAGACCGACGAGATTGAGGTGCGCGCTGCCTTGGCATCGCACCAGCGCAACCAACGCCTGCCCGCCTGCGATCGAGAATCCGAACTTCTGGTCCTCGTGCGCGGTGGCGATGTACTCGTGGGTGTGCGCCTCGACGCCGGTGGTGACGCGGATGAGCACGTCCGGCCGCACGCCCAACTCGGAGCCGAGCCGCTCCAGGCGCGCGATCTCGTCGGCGCTGTCGATGATGATCCGCCCCACCCCGGACTGGAGCGCGACGCGGAGGAGATCCTCGGACTTGTTGTTGCCGTGCAGGCCGATCCGGGCGGGGTCGAAGCCCGCGCGCAGCGCGACGGTCAGCTCGCCAAGCGAGCACACATCCAGGTTGAGGCCCTCCTCGAAGACCCAGCGGGCGATGGTCCCGCTGAGGAAGCTCTTGCCCGCGTAATAGACCTTCCACCCGGCGAACGCCTGAGCCCAGGTAAGCGCCCGCCCCCGGAAGTCGATCTCGTCGATCACGTATACCGGCGATCCTGCCTGCGCGAGGATGTCGCTCACAGGCAGACCGCCCACGTGCATCTCCCCGCCGGGGCCACGGACCGTGGTGCCACTCCACAAGCCGTCGACGAGGGCGTTGGCGTCCGTCGGCCGGTCCAGCCACACCGGGGCGGCGGAACTGACGTCGGCATGGATCGATCCGGCAACGTGCATATGGGTCACGACGCTCAACTTTGCCACGTTCACCCGGGCCGACACGATCCGCGTCAGGTCGCGGACACGGCCGCCTTCGCCTGGCGCGGCTCAGACACCGCCACGATGGTGCTAGAGTCGTCCACGGCCCTCGTGGCCATGCGTTGCCCCCATAGCTCAGGGGATAGAGCACCGCCCTCCGGAGGCGGGAGCGCAGGTTCGAATCCTGCTGGGGGCGCCCCTTTTCGTCGAGTTCTCGTCGGCCCGCCGACGAGAATGCCTCACCTCCTCTCCCCCGGGCGCCTGTCGAGCGTGTCCAGGTTCGTCCCGGCTGCCATTCCTGGCTAAGCTCGGACGGAGGGCGGCCAACCACAGACAGGTCGTCCGTGCGCGAGCGAATGGAAGAAGGCAATGGTGGCGACGGCGCCCGGCAACAACTCCAGCGACCTCACGGACTTCGGTGCCAACGACTGGCTCATCGAGGAAATGTTCGAGGCCTATTCGTCCGATCCCAACTCGGTTGACCCCGCGTGGCGTGCGTTCTTCGCCGCCCGCGCCGCCGACGAGGCAGCACCGCCCGCGAACAACCCGCCGGTGGCCGTGGCCGAACCCTCCGCACCCGTGCCTGCCAAG
>NZ_DAIOIA010000110.1:0-10233 GCF_036744435.1 Propioniciclava sp.
GGTCGTACTGGTTGACGAAGACGCCGACCAGCCCGACGATCAGCGACAGTACGAACAGGCAGACGAGCACGACCACCCAGCGTCGGGACGGATCCTCCGAGGGGGCCTGCTCCGAGACCCGGAAGCGGGGAGCCGGCGGCGGGATCGGCGTGAACGGCTGCCCGGGGACGCTGGCGCTCTCCTCGACGTCGGCCCAGATCGCGTTGGTGGTCTCCTCGCCCGGCTGCGACCACGGGGACGCGGGCACGGCGTCCTCACGATGATGCAGCGCGCCCGTCGGCTCGCCGGGATCGTCCTCGACCGGCTCGTCCCCGGCCGAGGGGCGCGAACCGAACACCGCGCCGCGCGGCGGAGGAGGTACCTGCACGTCTTGGGTGACGGTGAGGCGAGCCGCGCTGGCGGGGGCCGGGCCCCCCGGCGCCGGGCCGACCGGGGCCGGCGTCACGGGCGGGACCCGCACCAATTCGATGGGTCCCTGCAAGCGCTGTTCCAGCAGATACGCCGCGTCTGCGCCGCCCAGGATGGCCGACAGCGCCTCGGCCACGTCCACGGCGGTCGTCAGGGGCGTCGCGCTGCCCAGTGAGGATCGGGCAAGGATCCGGTCGGCGATGTCGGAGACTTCCACCGACACCCGCGTCGAGGACGCCGCGGGGGAGACCGGCCGCCCGAACCGGTCGGTGGCGGCGGCTCGCAGCCCGTAGTGGGCGGGGCCCGGCCATCGTCCGGTCAAGGACGCGTAGAGCAGTTCACCCAACCCGGTGACGTCGAGGCTCTCCGGGTCGGCGCCGTCCCCGCTGTCGGGATGCAGGGCGTGCTCGACGAGGAAGCCCACGATCTTCGGGTTGCCGGTGGCGGTGACGATGACCGTGTCGGGGTTGAGCGCGCGATGGTAGAGGCCCTGGTCATGCATGCCGGCAAGCCCGGACGCCAACTCCCGGACCAGCCAGGCGGCCTCCAGATCCGACAGCGGGCCGTCGCGCAGCAGCAGTTCGAGCGAGCGTCCGGGGGCGTACTCGCACACCACATAACTGCCGCCGCCGGTCTCGTCCAGCACGGCGTCCCACACCCGCAGGAACCGGTTGTCGATGGCGGGGGCCGCGCGCCGGGCCTGATCCAGGACGTCGAGGGCGCGCGGATCGTCCGGGTCCAGCATGTGCAGCAGCACCGGGCGTCCCAGCTTCAGGTCGAAGGCCCGCCACGTCACCGTCGAACCGCGTCGGCTGAGGGGCTCGTCGAGCCGGTAGCGGCCGTCCAGCAGGTCGCCGGGCGCGTTGCGAGGGTCGAAGTCGGGCCGACTGGTGACGGGGAGCCGAGGGTCGGGGTAGGCGAGCATGATGCCGTCGCGGTCCCTGGTCGTCTCCGGATCGCCGGTGAGGCCCTCGGGGGACGCCTCGGGGGCCGGGGCGGCGCGGCGCCGCAGCACCGCCAGCACCTGGGTGGCCTCGGGGATGTGCATGAGGCGCGCCATGCCGAAGAACGCCGACCCGGCCACCACGACGGACCCGGCGAACCCGGCGAGCGTGACCGGCAGGGACGCCTCACGCGTCCACCACGACACCGCGCCCGCCACCACGGCCCCCGGCAGCACCGCCAAGAACAACTGGGTAAGGAGTCGCACGAGCGGAGCCGCGGACAGCGTGGTCAGCCGCTTGGCCAAGGTGACGTGGGTCAGCCACGCCCCCACCAGATACGACAAGGCGTAGGCCAGGGCCAGCCTCGGGGCGACCGTTGCGGGATCCCCCGACACGTTCGCCAGCACGAGGGCGGCCACGATGTTGACCGCCGTGATGGCGCCCTGCAGCAGGAACGGGGTGCGGGTGTCCTCCAGCGCGTAGAACCCGCGCAAGTAGACGTACTGGATGGTGTAGGGCACCAGGCCGAGCGCGAAGGCCATCAGCGTCCAGCCGAGGAACTGCCAGGTCTCGGCGTTGGCGCCATGCCCGAACGCGATCCGCATGAACGGCAGGCCCAACACCAGGAAGGCCACCGAGGCGGGGACGAGGAAGGTCAGCGCCAGTCGCATCGTCCGTACCGTCTCGGCGGCGACGCCGCGCAGGTCGTGCGCTGCGGCGAGCCGGGACGCCGAGGGCAGCATGGCGGTGGCCAGGGCGACCGTGAGCAGGGAGTGGGGGAGGATCCAGACCAGGTAGGCGGTGTTGTACGCGGTGAGGCCGGCCCCCGGGACGGCCCGTTGGGCGGTGGCCGCGCTCACCAGGTTGGTGACGACCACCTGTCCCACGGTGGTGAGCAGCACGTAGCCGAGCATCCACTTGGCCAGGTGGAACGTCTCGCCGAGCCCCTGCCCGCGCAGGTCGAAGCGGGGCCGGATCTTCAGGCCGGTGGCGCGCAGGCTGGGAATGAGCGCGGCGGTCTGCAGCACGATCCCGAGCGTCGAGCCGATGCCGAGCAGGAGCACCTGCTGGTCGCTGAACGGCTGCGTGGGGTCGGTGCTGGTACCCCACAGACTCAGGTACAGCCCCAGGACCGCGATGGCGACGACGTTGTTGAGGATGGGCGCCCACATCATCGGCCCGAACTTGTCGCGCGCGTTCAGCACCTGCCCGAGCAGGAAGAACACCCCGAAGAAGAACAGCTGCGGCATCGTCAGCGTCGCCATGAACACCAGTTGCCGCCACAGCGGAGCCATCGATTCGGCGCGCCACTCCGAGGAGCTCCACAGGCTCATCACCTGCGGGGTGAAGATCGTGGCCAGCACGGTGACGGCGGCGAGCAGCAGGACGAACGCGGTGATGATCCGGTTGATGAAGGCCTGGCCGCCGTCGTCGTCGTGGTGGGTGTGGCGGACGATCTGGGGCACGAGCACGGTGTTCAGCGCGCCGCCCGCGAACAGCATGTAGAGCGAGTTGGGGACGAGCGTGGCCAGCGAGAAGGCGTCCGCCTGCGGGGAGGCCGAGCCGAGCACGATCACCAGCAGGCCGGCGCGCAGGAAGCCCAGCACGCGGCTGATCATCGTGCCCGACGCCATCACTGCGGTGGCGTTGAGCAGGCGCCGGGACGCGGCCGCGGGAGGAGTGACGGGCTCAGCCATCGGCGATCGCCTTCTGTCGGGCACGGACCTGACGGATCCGCAGCACCGTCGTGACGACCAGCACCGCCCCGGACCCGATGACCAGCACCCAGCCGATGGTGCCCACGTCGCTGGTCTCGACGGTGATGATGGTGTCGTCGGTGAGCCGGTCGCCGGCCAGCGACTCCAGATGCACCTGGGCGGTCACGACTCCCGCGCCGGACGCCGACGCGGCCAGCGTCACCGTGTTGGCGGCGCCCGGGGCGACGGTCACCGGGTCCGGCTCGGCGAATCGGATGCGCTGCGGATTGTCGGTGGTGATGACGACGCGCACCGTCGCCGGGTCGGTGAGGTGGTTGGTCACGGTGACGGGGAAGTCGCTGGTCGCCCCGGTCATCGAGAACCGGGTGAGCGCGTCGAGACTGACCTGGGCGCCGTTGGCGGCGATGCGTGCGTTGATCGCGTCCAGCCAGGCTTGCTGCCGATCGGCGTCGTCGCTCCACCACAGGGAGGCCCCGCGGGCGACTTGGGCGGAGGCGACCTCCCCGATCTCGGAGGTGGGGGAGACAGCGCCGTAGGCGCGCAGGTCCGCGCCCAGTTGCGTGAGCGTCTCGCGGACGTCGGGCGTCACGACGCCGGTGCGGGCCGGCGACGAGGGGGCCCACTCGACGAGGGGGACGCCCACCACGGACGCCAGGGATGCCCGGGTGAACCCTCGCGGCGGGTCGG
The DNA here is from genome assembly GCF_036744435.1 of Propioniciclava sp. Taxonomy (NCBI): domain Bacteria; kingdom Bacillati; phylum Actinomycetota; class Actinomycetes; order Propionibacteriales; family Propionibacteriaceae; genus Propioniciclava; species Propioniciclava sp. Next base: position 3,758 of record NZ_DAIOIA010000110.1, read on the forward strand.
CGTCCGCTCCGAGGTCGGCTTCGGTGCGCAGCCAGCGGACCTGGCCCCCGGTGGACTGGGCGAGCGCGGCGAGCGTGTTGCGCCGGTTGAGCGCGGTGTCGGGCAGCAGCGCGCTGGGGGCGAAGGTGGGCTGGTCGACCTCGGCGAGGGTCATCCCCTGGGCGATGGTGCTGACGCGGGGCGGCCGGATCCCGAGCGCGAACACGGTGCGGCCCAGCCCGGCGACCTCCTGCAGGGTGGTCGTGTCGGGGGAAACCAGCAGCAGCCCGGTCGCGCTGGTGTGGGTGTCGACGCCTTCCCCGGCGGCGAGGGCGTCGGCCTGCAGTTCGGTGAACGGGGATGCGCCGGAGGAGGCGAGGTCGGGGGTGCCGAACAGCCCGGCGACGCCGCGGGCCGGATCCAGCGTGGCGAACTGGTCCAGCCAGGCCTGGGCCGCTGCGGCGCCGGTGCCCTCGACGCGATCGGGCCCCACCCGGTAGCCGTCGGCCATGTCCCGTACCTCGACGAGGAGGCTGGGGTCGACGTACCAGTCGGTGCCGCGGGACAGGGCGGCCTCCAGCAGGGTGTGGAGGCGTCCGGTGGACAACTCGTCGGCGAGGCTCTCGTCCTGGAAGAGGTTCTGCTTGATCTGGCGGGGGCGGCTCGACAGCTCGACCACCGACGCGATCCCGACCGGGCCGTCGGTCACGGTGGCAAGCGTGCGGGGGGAGGCGAGGACGCGCAGGGCGGGCTCGTTCACCAGGCGGGCGCTCACATCGACGCCGACCCAGTAGGAGGCCGCCGGAGAGAGCCCCAGTTCGTCGGGGGTGGCGTCCACGGCGAAGGTGCTGGATTGTCCCGGGTCGAGGGTTCCGGTCCCGGTGGTGAGCGCGAGGGTGGCCGACGCGGCGCGGCTGAGGAGGCCCTCGGTGGTGGTCTTCTCGGTCAGCGCCTTCTCGACGGCGTCCCGCGAGGAGAGGGGGGCGCGGGAGCGCCACAGCTGCACGGACAAGGTCCGCAGGGGGGCGGTGCCGGTGTTGGTGAGGTTCCCGGCCAGGCGCAGTCGGCCGTCGATCACCTCGGCCTGGGTCAGGTTGACGGTGACGGCCGGTTCGGCAGCATGTGCCGACGGGCTGAGCGCCACGGTGGCGACGAGCATGAGGAGGCCGATCAGCGCCACCAGGAATCGGCGGCGGGGTGGCCCGGGCCGGTTCGCAGTCACCGCCCCATCGTAGGCCGCTAAGCTGGGCCCTCGTGGCCTCCCTCTCCGTAGACCAGCGCCGTGCGCTCGAGGAAGCCGCGACGGCGACTCCCACGATCCGGCGCGTGGCGGACGCGTTCGCGGCGGCCGGCTACGACCTGCATCTCGTCGGGGGGCCGGTGCGCGACGCGCTCATGGGGCGCGGGGTGCACGATCTCGACTTCACCACCGCCGCCCGCCCCGACGTCATCGAGACGATTCTCGGGAGGCTGACGCCCGCGACCTGGGACATCGGCCGTGCCTTCGGGACGATCGGCGCCTCCCTGAACGACGACGTGGTCGAGGTGACCACGTACCGGGCCGACTCCTACGATCCGTCCTCGCGTAAGCCGACGGTCGAGTTCGGCGACGACCTGACCGCCGACCTCGTGCGCCGTGATTTCACCGTGAACGCGATGGCGTTGTCGGTCGTCAATGGGGCCTTCGCCGACCCTCATGGCGGGCTGGAGGACCTCGCCGACCAGGTGCTGCGGACGCCCTCCCCGCCGGAGGTGTCCTTCGGTGACGACCCGCTGCGCATGATGCGCGCGGCCCGGTTCACCAGCCAATTGGGCTTCACCCCGGTTCCTGAGGTGGTCGCGGCGATGACCGCGATGGCCGAGCGGATCGACATCATCTCCGCCGAACGCGTCCGCGACGAGCTATCGCGGTTGCTGCTGTCGGACGCCCCGCGTCAGGGGCTCGACCTGCTGGTCCGCACCGGCCTGGCCGACCGCGTCCTGCCGGAACTGTCGGCGCTGGTGCGCGAAGTGGACGAGCACGGGCGGCACAAGGACATCTACCAGCACACGCTCACCGTCTTGGAACAGTCGATCGATCTGGAGCGGGCGCGCGGGCACGAACCGGATCTGGTGGGGCGCCTGGCGGCGATCCTGCATGACGTGGGCAAGCCCGCCACCAAGCGGTTCGAGAGCGGCGGCAAGGTCACGTTCCATCACCACGACGTGGTGGGGGCGAAGATGGCGAAGAAGCGCCTGACCGCGCTGCGCTACTCCACCGACGACGTCAAGGCGGTCGCCAAGCTCGTCGACCTCCACCTGCGCTTCCACGGATACGCGGACGCCGACTGGACCGACGCGGCGGTCCGCCGGTACGTCCGCGACGCGGGCGATCAGTTGGAGCGCCTCCACATCCTCACCCGCGCCGACTGCACCACCCGCAACCAGCGCAAGGCGAACCGGCTCAGGACCGCCTACGAGCAACTCGAATGGCGTATCGACGAGTTGTCCGCTCAGGAGGAGCTGGACGCGATGCGTCCGGATCTGGATGGCACGCAGATCATGGAGATCCTCGGGATCAAGCCGGGTCGGGTCGTCGGCAAGGCGTACGCCTTCCTGCTGGAGCGCCGCATGGACGAAGGGCCGCTGGGAGCGGAACGGGCACGGGAGGAGTTGCTGGCCTGGTGGGCTCAGCAGCCGGAGAGCGACGGTTCCTGACCGGCTCCTTTCGGGGAGACCGATTTCGCTGGGCTCGGGGAGACCGATTCGCTAGGCGGGGAGACCGGTTCTCGTGACCATTCCATTGTTCGGGGTCGTTTCTGCCGCCGGCCCATGGCCTGACCCGGCTGGGGCAGGCGCACGCCGCGGCCCCGGAGGGCGGGCGGCCCGGCTGGCTCCACCGGGAACGGACACCACCTTCCGTGAAAGGTTGCTGCTTCGGGACTTTCGTGGGTGTATGCATTCTTCGGTGAGGGATTCGATTCCCGCGCGCATATGGCGGGCATTTGAAATGGGGCGCAATCGCCTCATTTCGGCATGGGTGTGAGGGGGATCTCGCCGAGCGGGCGTGGGTGGCCGGACTCCTCCCGGACGAGGGGGCGGGCTGGGGGGTCACGTGGCCCCCAGAAGGGTCGTCGTCGCGAGCCTGGCGCGCCCACGGTCGCACTGGCGGGCTGTCGGGGCACTCAGGTAAGGCTTGGCTTCCTTTTTCGAGGCCGGGCACGGATTCCGCAACCGGCAATTAGCCAAAAGGGCCGTTGCGGATAGGGTGTCCCCAAATAGTCAACGAAAAAATCGGCATTTAAATCCTGGTGTACGCGTGGCTGGTGACTTGTGGTCGAGGTAAGTCAACGAGAGGAACCGATCATGAGCACCATCACCAGCGTCAAGTCCTGCGCCACCACGAGCTGCGCCTTCAACCACGACGGCTGTTCCGCCTTCGGCGTCACCATCGCCGGCACCGACAAGCCCACCTGCGTCACCTTCGTGGCCCTCGACGCCCGCGGCGGCCTGCCGACGGCCGACGGCCATGTGGGTGCCTGCCAGCGTCTGGAGTGCGTCCACAACTCCGACCTCATGTGCACCAATGCGTCCATCGAGATCACCGATGCCGCGCAGTGCCAGTCCTACGAGATCGCCTGACACCGCGCGTCCCGGTTCCATCCGACGCGAACAACACGTGGGCCCCGCCGATCGGCGGGGCCCACGTGTGTCTGATGAAGGTGGGTATCAGCCTGCCAAGGCGTCCGGAGGGGTGGCCTGCGCCATGAGGCGATCCACCTGCGCGGTCAGTTCGAGGTGTGACGTGGCGGGGGTGGCGAAGCGGGCGTACGCGATCAGCGTCTCGTGGCGTCCGACCAACATGACGGTGATCCCGGTGGGATCCACGTCGACGCAGAACACCTGATCGGCCGTGTGCGAGCACACGTGCGGCAAGGGCGCCTTCTGGATCGCGAAGCCTGGCACCGTGCCGACCATGACGGCCCAGCACAGGTCCTTCAACGCGGTGTTGTCGTTGCGGGCCACCAGGTCGAAGGCGGCGCAGGGATCCTCGATCAGCGGCGCGGGGCCCTCCAGGGCCTCCAGCGGGATCGGGGTCGCCCCAGTGAGGTCGTGCAGCACCATCTTCTCCACCTCGACGAAGCCGAGCCGGGCACCGGGGACGGTCAGCATGGTCTCGACCAGCGGGGGTAGCGTGCCCGCCTCGATGTGGGCGACCGTCTCGGCGCGCTGGGCCCACACCAGGGTTCCCAGCAGGTGGGTGGAGGCCGCCACCAGCGACACCATCGGATCCGGCGACTGCTTGATGAGGTCCAGGCGCACGTCGACAGCAAACCCCGCCGGGACCGTGCTGAGCAGGTCGGTCGGTGCGGCCGCCACCACGAGCGACCCGTCGGGGGTGAGGCCGTGCGCCACCGTTTCGAGGGCCTCGTCCATCCGGTACGCGTACAGGGAGGCCGCCGCAGCCCCGGCCAGCATCCGCATGACGAGCGATCGCGCCCGATCGTCGCAGGTCGGCATGGTCCACGTGTCGTACGACATCGACATGCCGTACCCCCTTCGAGTTCGGTGGGACCGCCGCACGGATCGGTGCGAATTACACAACGGTCACCTTGCTGTATTCGCTGCTTAGGCTAGCCTAAGTTCCCCCTCCCCGTCGCGCCCGGCTGTACGCCAGGTGAGACGAGGGCTCGGCCGTTCGCCCGCCGCCAGACGAAATGCGAGTCTGGATCGCGGCGTGCAGCAGACGACGGCAAAGGAGTGAGCGGGGCGTGAAGCAGTGGTGGCGAGAAACCCTGGCCCGGCTCCTGGGGGCGCCGATCGTGATGCTCCTGATCTCCATCGCGACGGTGCAGATCGGCTCCTCGATCGCCAAGGATCTCTACAGCGCGGCAGCCCCCCTCACCGTCGCCTGGCTCCGACTCGGGGCCGCAGCCGTCATCCTCGGCCTCGTCACTCGGCCCCGGCTCACCGGACGCACGGCAGCGGACTGGGGCTGGGTCACCGCCTACGGGGCGTGCATGGCCGCCATGAACGTCACCTTCTACCTGGCCATCGAACGCATTCCCGTGGGCATGGCAGTGACGCTGGAGTTCCTCGGCCCGCTCGGTGTCTCCGTCGCGCTGTCGCGGCGGCTCCGCGATCTGGCCTGGGTCGGGCTGGCCGCCGTCGGCGTCGCGCTGCTCGGCTTCGCGCCCGGCGACCTGGACCCCGTCGGCGTCCTCGGGGCGCTCGCCGCGGGCGCCCTGTGGGCCGGCTACATCCTCCTGGCGGGCCCCACCGGACGCCGCTGGGCCGGGGTGGACGGCGTCGCCGTCGCGTTCTGGATCGGCTTCCTCGGCGTCACCCCCCTCATGCTGGCCGCCGGCGCGTTCCCCGCCCCGTCCCTGCACGTGTGGCTGGTCGGGGCCGCGGTCGGCCTGTTCAGTTCGGTCGTCCCCTATGGCATCGAGATGGGCGTCATGCGACGCATCGAACCGAGGATCTTCGGGATCTTGATGAGCCTCGAACCGGCCGTCGCGGCGCTGGCGGCCCTGCTGCTGCTGGGCGAGACGCTGCGACCGGTCGAGATCCTCGCCATGGCCTGCGTCGTGGCGGCATCCATCGGCGTGGTGCGCACCGCGCGCAAGACCACGGCCACCGGCACGGAACTGGCAGCCGACGAGGGCGCCTGACCGTCGATCACGGACCAGCCGGAGGTTCCCCCGCCGCGTCGGGGGCGGACGGTGCCCCCGTGGGCAGCGCGGCGCGCACCGTCCACAGGCCGCCGCTGCGATCCAGGGACAGCGTCCCCTTCAGAAGGGCCAGCCGTTCCTCCATGCCGATCAACCCCCAGCCGCGCCGGTCGACGCGACCGCCCGGATCCGGGTTCTGGAAGGTGGCGTAGACGATGCCGCCTTGCTCGATGAGCGACACGGTCACCTCGCTGCCCACGGGGGCGTACTTCACCATGTTGGTGACCGCCTCGCGGGACACCTGCGTGAGCGTCTGAGCCCGGGCCGCAGACACCTGGCGCACCTCCACACGCGCCCGCACCGCGAACCCGGCCTCCGTCAGCCGACGTGCCTGTGCGTGGACCTCCTCCGCCAACGAGTCGGCGTCCGCGAGCGGGCCGAACTGCGGATCGCCACCGGGCTGCGTCTCGCGCAGCGTCGACAGCAACTGCCGTAGATCCCCCGCCGCCGCGGAGCACTCCTCGGCGATCTGCACCAGCGAACGACGCGTCTGGGGAGACACCTCGTCGTCTGCCGCCATCCAGGCTCGCATGGCGGCATGCGACAACGTCTGGGCGACGGTGTCGTGGAGGTCGCGGGCCAGCCCCACCTGCAGGTCTCGCACCTGCTGGGCGGCCTGGGCGCGCTGAGCCGCGTAGAACCGGCCCAGCCACCGCCACCCCTGGGCCGCGCCGATCGTCACCACCAAGGTGATGACGAGGAAGACGTGCGTGAACGCCGACGGCGGGAACCCCTCGACGCCGACCCCCAGGCCCAGATAGATGCCGACCATCAGCGACAGCG
>NZ_DAIOIA010000111.1:0-1139 GCF_036744435.1 Propioniciclava sp.
TGGGCGCACGAGACTTCGACCCGGAGGGGGACGGCGGCGATGGGCGCGAGAACCCCGACCTGGCCGCCCTGACCGTGGACGGCAACACGGCGACCGCCTGGACGACCGAGCGGTACGGGCGCTCCGCCACCTTCAATGACCGCAAGCCGGGCGCCGGGGTCGTGGTCGACCTGGGTGAGCCCAAGCCGGTGTCGTGGGTGGTGCTGACGCTGGGGGACGCCCCCACGGGCGGTGAGATCCGCGTCCCGAATCAGGCGGATGCGGCTGAACCGCCCATGGACGCGCTCAGTTCGTGGCGTCAGGTCACGACGTTCGAACCGTCGACCGGGCACGTGCAACTCCATCTGCAACGCCCGGTGACGACGCGCTTCGTCCTCGTCTACCTGACGTCGCTGCCTCGCGTGGGGTCCAACTACCAGGGGACGATCGCGGAGATCGCCGTCACCCCCTGAGGTCAGGCGACGGCGTCGGCGAGCGCGTCGGTGAACCGGCTCACCTCGTCCACGCTCACCGACCCCTGGAAGCCGGTCACCTCGATGAGCCCGTAGCGAGGGGTCTCGACGTAGCAGCTCACCATGAGACCCAGCGTGTCCTCCCCGCACAGCATCGTTCCGCCTCGGTAGCTGGAGATGGGCTCGCCCAGTTGCTGTGAAGCGCTGTCGAGATCCTCGGTGGGCTGCGCAGCGACCAGGAGGAAGCGTCCGATGGTCGTCGCGTCGGGGTCGTCGTAGCTCACGAATCCGTCGTCGCTGATGTTCTCGTCGCGGATCCACCCGTCGACGACGGGCGGGGCGTCGAAGGCCGGCCCCGTCGTCTGCGTCGGGCCGGCGCTGGGCTCGGTCGTGACCGGTTCGGGGGTCGGCGTCCTCGTGGGGGCCGGATACCAGTTCGTCGGGGCGGTGCTGGGGGACGCCGCGCCCGATCCCGAGGTCGCCATCAGGTAGATGCCGAAGGCCGCGATCAACGCCATGACCACGCCGAAGACCACCATCGTGGCGCTGGGCCCGCGGCGCGGCGGCCGAGGCTGCAGCGGAGCACCCTGGTGTGGGATGCCCTGGGGTGGGATGCCTGGTGGCGGCCAGCCCTGGCCGACCTGCTGGGCGCCCCACGACGGGGGCTGCGCCTGCGCGCCCTGGCCG
>NZ_DAIOIA010000111.1:1239-10061 GCF_036744435.1 Propioniciclava sp.
GGCCAGGATCCTGGCCCCTGCTGGGCGGACGACCCTCCCGACGTCGGATCCGGGGGACGGCGCCAGAACTGATCGTCGCTCATGCGTGGCTCCTTTCCGTCGGCCACGGGCGCGCACCGCTCGGGGAGCGTGGCTGCGGAACGACGAACGGGGGATGGATACAGGCTGACCTTATCGGCCCGGCGGCGCTCGGCGTCCACCCCGGCGACCGCGGCAACGGGCGGGGAATGCCCCGGCGCCGAGCGGGGTTGTAGGGATGTGGCCGGTAGTCTGGCCGCACCACCCAGCACGAGGAACACACTCATGAGCGACGTCCGCGAAGTCATCGTCATCGGCTCCGGCCCCACCGGCTACACCGCCGCGGTCTACACCGCGCGCGCCAACCTGGCCCCGCTGGTGTTCACCGGGTCCGTCGAGGCCGGTGGCGCGCTGATGAATACCACCGAGGTCGAGAACTTCCCCGGCTTCCCCGAGGGCATCATGGGCCCCGACCTGATGATGAACATGCGCGCCCAGGCCGAACGGTTCGGGGCGGAACTCATCGAAGAAGACGTGGTCGAGGTCGACCTGACCGGTCCCATCAAGGTCGTCAAGGACGCCAACGGCGACGAGTACCGCGCGAAGGCCGTCATCTTGGCCATGGGCTCCGGCTACCGCCACCTGCACATCCCGGGCGAGGACAAGCTGTCCGGCAAGGGGGTCTCGTGGTGCGCGACGTGCGACGGCTTCTTCTTCCGCAACAAGAACATCGCGGTCATCGGCGGCGGTGATTCGGCCGTCGAGGAGGCCACCTTCCTGAGCCGCTTCGGAGACACCGTCACCATGATCGTCCGCCGCGACGAGCTCCGTGCCAGCAAGATCATGGCCGAGCGCGCCGCCGCCGACCCGAAGATCAGCATCGTGTGGGACTCGGTCCCCGAGACGATCAACGGCGAGAACAACGTCACCTCGCTCACCGTCCGCAACGTCAAGACCGACGAGACGACCGACATCCCCGTCCAGGGCGTGTTCGTCGCGATCGGTCACGACCCCCGTTCGGCGCTGGTCCGCGGCCAGGTCGACCTGGACGACGCCGGCTACGTGCTGGTCAAGCCGGGCACCCAGGAGACGAACCTGCCGGGCGTGTTCGCGGCCGGTGACCTGGTGGATCACACCTACCGGCAGGCGATCACCGCGGCGGGCACCGGGTGCGCCGCCGCCTTGGATGCCGAGCGCTACCTGGCCTCCCTGGGCGACGTGACCGCCGCCGAGGGCTTGGCCGCCGCCCTGGCGAACCTCTGAGAGCCCGCCGCACACGCTGCTCGTCGCGAGTGAGCCGCGTGGAGCCCACATCGCGCCAGCAGCACGGACCCCCTCTCCCTCCTCACAAGGGCATTTGACCTTGACGCGACGTCAATCTTTATGGTTCAGGCTTAGGAGGTCGAACAACCATGACGAACAACACTGATCGACTCATCGCCCAGCTCACCGACCCGGACGGCACGAACCGGCGGCACGCCGCCCTCGCGCTGGGGCGCGAGCAGGACCCGAGCGGCACCACGGCTACCGCGCTCGTCGAGCGCCTCGCCACCGAGGCCGACTCCTGCGTCCGCGAGGATCTGACCTGGGCCACCGTGCAGCACATCGACACGGCCCTGCCGCAGGTGCTGGGGATGCTGACCGCGCAGGACGCCGACACCCGGCGCACCGGCGCTCACGTGCTGAGCAAGGTCGGCGACCCGGTGCACTTCGACGCGCTGGCACCCCTGGTGTCCGACGCGGCGTCCGATGTCGCCATCAAGGCCTACCGGGCCGTCGCCAACACCGGGCGTCCCGAGGCGCTGGCGGTGCTGGCCACCCGGCTCGGGGACGGTGACGCCCTGCAGCGCGACGCGCTCACCGGCGCGTTCGCCGGCTTCGGCGAGGCTGCGGTCCCGACCCTGGTCGAGGGGCTCGGCTCCTCGGACCGGGACGTGCGCGTGCACGCCGCCGACGCCCTGGGCCACCTGGGAGTCGATGCGGTCACCGCGACGGACGCGCTCGGCGCCCTGGCGTCCGACCCGGACGCTGACGTGCGCCTGGCGGCGGTCGCCGCCCTGGGTCAGTTCGGCCCCGAGGCCGCTGCGGCGGTCGAGGGGTTCCGTTCGGATGCCGACCGGCGCGTCGCCGCCACGGCATCCCGGCTGACCGTTTCGTGACGACCTGACCGGTCCGCGCTGACGCAGGTCCCGCCCCCTGGGTGCGGGACCTGCGTCGTCCTCGGGCGGCGCCGCTCCGCCGCAGCCTCGCCGTCACGGCGCCCCAACGGGGTTCGCGTGCTGGCGTGAGCGTGCGAAGCCGTAGGCGACGAGCCCGGCCGCCAGCGCCGTCAGCGCACCCCCGCCCCAGGTGACGGCGTCCTCGAACTGCGCCGCCTGCTGGGGCGTCCACCCGGGCGCCGTGATGCTCCCGGCGACGAACGCGGCGATCAGCGTCCCGGCGACGGCCACTCCGGCCCCGTTGGCCACCTCCGTGACGGTGTCGGTCAAGGCCGCGCCGACCGACGTCCTTGCGGCGGGCAGCCCGTCGAGGACGGTGATCGCCGCCACCACGCCGATGACGCGCAGCCCGGCGGCGACGAGGGCGAGCGCCACCGCGACGCCTCCGTAGCCGACGCGGTTGAGGCCGGTGAACAGAGCCAGGCCCAGCACCACGGCCGAGGCGCTCACCCAGGCGGCGCGGGCCATCCCCCAGCGCGCGACCAGCGGGTTCACGAAGGGGCCAAGCGCCAGCAGCACGACCACCTGCGGCAGCATCCCGACCGCAGCCAGCGCCGGTGGCCACCCCCAGGCGAACTGCAACTGCAGGGTCACCAGGTAGGAGAGCCCGGCCGTGGCAAGGCCCGCGGCCGCCTTGAAGGCGAGACCGCTCGCCACCAGCGGGCTTCCCAGCAGGGCCAGGTCGATCAGGGGGTGGGAGGCGCGCCGCTCCTGGATCCAGAAGAGCCCGGCGGCCGCCAGGGCGCCGCCGAGCAACCCCCACGGAAGGGCGCTGCGCGGGCCGACCTCGACGAACCCGGTCGGCGCGAGGAGTGCCAGCACGATGGCGGCCGTGGCGAGGAGTGCCCCCACGACGTCCAGCGGTGCGCGATGCAGCGTCTCGGGGGCGTCCTGCCCGATCCCAGCTCGGATTCCGACGAGGGCGTAGAGGGCGATGGGGACGTTGACCAGCAGCAGCACCTGCCAGGGCGCCACGCCGAGGACGAGGCCTCCCATCGTGGGGCCGACGGCCAGCCCGATCAGCCCGACGGTCGAGATGACGGTCACCGCGCGCACGCGAGCGGCTTCCTCGTCGAACAGCCGGTAGGCCAGCGCCATGGAACCCGGAGTCGTCATGGCTGCGGCGATTCCCATCAGCCCCCGCAGGGCGATCAACTGCTCCGCCGTGGAGACCAGAACGGTCGCGGCGCTCGCGGTGGCCAGCAGGGCCAGCCCGATCAGCATCATGCGGCGGCGTCCGAATCGGTCGGCCAGCGAGCCGAACAGCAGCATGAGGCCTCCGAAGGCGACGGCGTAGCTGCCGGTCACCCACTGCAACGCCGTGGCCGACGCGGCGAGGTCGCGTCCGATGGTGGGAAGCGCCACCGTGAGGATCGAGTTGTCGAGCATTTCGACCAGGAAGACCGCCGAGAGCGCGCTGAGGGGAAGCCAGGACGCTCGTAGCGAGATGGAACGGTGTTCGTTATGCACGAACATCGTTCTAACGCCCGAACGGCGTTCGTGTCAAGGTAGGGTGTGGACATGTCCTCCCCGCAACGGCGCCGCGACGCCCGACACGCATCCGGCGAACCCGCGGCGCCGCCGAAGGCCCCGCTCTCCGCCGAGCGCATCACCTCCGCAGCCTTGGCCCTCGTCGCCGAAGAGGGTTACGACGCGTTGACCATGCGCAGCCTCGCCACGCGCCTGGGCACCGGCCCGGCTTCGCTGTACGCCCACGTCGTCAACAAGGCCGACCTCGACGAACTGCTCATCGGACGCCTGTGCCGCGACGTCCTCCTGCCCACGCCCGAGCCGAACCGGTGGCGCGAGCAGATCACCGACGTATGCGTCCAGCTCCGCGACCGCTACCTGGCCTACCCCGGCATCTCCCGCGCAGCCCTGGCGATCGACGTGACCGACCTCGATGTCCTCCGGGTCAACGAAGGGATGCTGGCCATCCTGATCGGGGCGGGGATCGCGCCACAGACCGCGGCCTGGGCCATCGACGCACTGTTCCTCTATGTGGGCGCCTACGCGATGGATGTCGCCGCCGCCCAGGGGGGAGGCGGCGACTCACGTCACCACGGCTCCCGGCAGCGGGCCGACCTCATCGCCCGGTTCGAGAACCTCCCATCGGACCGCTTCCCCCAGATCCGCGCCCACGCTCGCGCCCTCACCTCCGGGACGGAGCACGAGCGGTTCTCGTTCACGCTCGACCTCCTGCTGCGGGGCCTCCCCGACTCCTCCGCGCAGGCGGCGCCGTCACCGACCGCGTGAGCCACCCGGCTCGACCGCACGGACACCGTTCACGGGCGCCCCTGCTCAGGACGCGCCCGGGAGAGGAGGGCCGTCGCCAGGGCGCCCGTCCTTCCCCCCGCTGCGGAGGCCAGGGCGAAAGCGGCGACGATGGGCTCGGCTGCGGGCAGCGCCGCCAGGGCCATCAGGGACGCGACCCGGACCTCCTCGTCGTCATCGCGGGTGGCCGCGACCAGCGCGTCCGTGCCCCGGGTGTCCTCCAGCAAGCCGAGCGTTTCGGCGGCATCCGCGCGGGTGGTCGCCTCCGAGGCCCCCAAAGCCACGAGGACCGGGCCGAAGGCGTCCGCGCCGAGGGCGCCCAGGGCCGTCACGGTCGTGCCGCGCTGGGACGCCGACCCACGACCCAGCGCCACCGCGAGCGCGGCGGCTGCCTCGGGGCCGCCGAGCTGACCCAGCGCTTGGGCGGCCTTCGCGGCCACCTCCGGGACCGGGTCGGCGAGCAGGCCGGTGAGCGCCCCGGCAGCGCGCGGGTCGCGGAGTTTGCCCAGCGCGTGAGCCATCTGCGTCCGGACGCCGGGGTCCGGGTCGGCCAGGTGCCCGATCAGCGCGTCGAAGGCCGTTCCGCCGCGCCGCACCAGCGCCCAGGTGGCGGCCTCCCGGACGCCGGGTTCCGGGTCGTCCCGCAGCAGCCCGATCAGGTCATCGGTGGTGATCGCATCGGGGGACTCCAGCGCCGCCCGGAACCGCACTCCCCCGTCGGGGTGCCGGACGCGTTCGCTCAGCTCGATCGCGGTCAGCACGTCGTCCCAGTCATCATGGGACGCGGCGAGCAGCCCGCGCAGACGTGCCAGCAGTGCCTGTTCGGCGCTGATCCGCTCCTCGACCGCGTCGATGTGCTCGCGCAGCGTCGTCTGCGGATCCAGACCGTTCCGCAGCGCAGCCCCGATCTCCGTCAGACCCAGACCCAGCGATTTCAGGTGCTGGATGGCGAGCAGCCGCCGCACATCCTCGAGGGTGTATTGCCGGTAGTCGCCGCCGCTGCGGCCGCTGGGAACCAGCAGCCCGAGCGCGTCGTAGTGCCGCAGCGTCCGCGTCGTGAGCCCCGTGCGACGGGCGACCTCGCCGATCTGCATCCACTCCATGCCAGGAGCCTAATCGGGGACCGTGACCGACGCCGGATGGGGCGTCCCACGGTGTTCGCCCGTGTCGCGGGAAGAATCCGCGTCAGTGCCGACGTTTAGGATGTGACCGAACCGATCGATCATGCACGCGCGCCCCTCCCGCGAGCGCGCGGCACCACACAAGGAGTGAGAACCATGGGCGCAGTCCCCGCCGTCACCGACGCCTCGTTCGACCAGGATGTCCTGAAGTCCTCCAAGCCCGTGCTGGTGGACTACTGGGCCGACTGGTGCACCCCCTGCAAGCAGATCGCGCCGATCATCGAGGAACTGGCCGCCGAGCACGGCGACAAGATCAGCTTCGTCAAGCTGGACACCAACGACAACACGGCCGTCCCGACGCAGTACGGGATCATGAGCATCCCGACGCTGCAGCTCTTCGTCGGCGGCGAGGTCGCCACGCAGATCGTCGGCGCCCGCTCCAAGGGCGCCATCCTCAAGGCGCTCAACGAGTACCTCTGAGCGACTGCCGCCTCATCACGCCGCGGGCGGGGCCGTCCGGAAGGCGGGGGTGCTCCAGAACTCGCCGTTGACCCCACACGCCAGCACGTCGACGCCCCCCTGGGCGGCGGCGTGCTGCAGGGTCGTGACGCCCCCCGCGAGGATCGCCGTCGCCCACACGTCCGCGGTGACGATGTCGGGAGCGGAGACGCTGACCTGGCAGAACCGGTGGTCGGCGCCAGCGCGCCAGACGTGCTCGCCGCGCTCCGCGGTCCCCGATGTGGCCAGCGCCCGCGTGCCCTCGCCCAGGTCGAGGCCCGACAGCAACACCTGCCGGTCCCGGGGGTCGACAACCCCCGCATGCCATGGTCGTCCGTCGGGGGCATCCCCGCTCACCAGGATGTCGCCGCCCGCGTTCAGGCACCAGGCCTCGCACCCGGCATCCGTGAGGGCCTTCCCGGCCTCGTCGAGGGCCAGCGCCTTCACCAGGCCGGACAGGTCGATCGCCCCGTCGGGACGCCGCGGCCGAAACGCGTTGCCGGTCAGGAATCGCCACCGGGTCGCCTGGTCGTAGACGTCGTGGAACTCCGGCGAGGCGTCGCGCAGCGGCAGGTCGCGGCGGGCGACCCGGTCACCCTCGCTGCCCAGCCGCCACAAGCTGAAGCGTGCGTCGTAGCGGTGGAACGCGCCCGCGACCTCCTGCTGCACGCCGACCGGGATGGCGTCGGGGGTGGTGAGACTCACGACGGTCCCCATCACGGGGAACACGAACCGGGCACTCATGCCGACGCCTCGTCGAGGGCCGACTGCAACGAGGTCAGGTACGCCTGCGAGGTGTAGGTGGCCCCCGAGACCGTGTCAACCCGCGCGCTGTCGGCGGCGAGGATCTCCTGCCGCAGGGTCGGGATCGCCGCCGCGTTGATCGAGCTGGATCGGCCGCCGCTCGACGCGCTCACCTGCTCCGACAGCGACGCGATCGCCCCGGAGCGGATCGTGACGGTCACGGTCACCTGCCCGTAGCGGTGGCTGACCGTGTCGCCGGTGTACGTGCCGTCGGTCAGGCTCGTGGCCGAACCCGACCCTGCGGCGGCCGTCGCGGACGGCGTCGCTGTGGCGCTCGCGCTCGGGACGCTGGTCGTCTGGGTGGACGTCGTGTCGTCGGTGGTCGTGACGTCCGCCGTACCGGTGACCGGCTGGTCGGTCGTCGGCGCCACCGGCAACGTGTAACCCTGAGCGGTGCCGTAGAGCCACCCCAGTCCCAGCACCCCGGTGGACGCGATCGCCGCCGCGACGGTGGCGCGTGTGCTCATGGGAGACTCCCTTCCTCAGTGGCACGGCAGGCGCCGCGCAGTACGTCGTGCCGGCCCGTCACCATGCGAACGCCTCCGCGTGGATCCGGGCGGGCGGCAAGCCCGCCACCAACGCCTCCCCGACGACCTGCTCGCGGACGGGACCCGGTCCGCAGACGTACAGGTCCGCGTCGGCCAGGTCGGGAGCGAGGTCGCGCAGGCTGGTGGCGCGGGCGCCCTCCGGCAGCCAGGACGCCGATCCGTCGGCGTGGCGGCGCCGCGAGCCGACCAGTTCGATCAGCCGGACGCCCCGCGTCGCCGCCAGGGTGTGCAGTTCGGCGCGGTGCGGGATCTCCTCGACGCTGCCCGCCCGCACGATCGCGGTCGCCGCGCCCGGACGCACCGGCAGATCTCCCATCAGCGACAGCACCGGGGCGATGCCGCTGCCCACTCCCACCAACACCACCCTGTCGGTGGTGCGCATGCGCTCGGTGAAGACCCCGTAGGGGCCGGCGAACAGCACCGGCGTCCCCGGACGCAGGCGCGTGGCGATGAGGTCCGTTCCGGCGCCGCTGCGGCGGATGGTGATCCGGACGCGCTGCCCATCAGGGGTCGCCGACACCGAGAACGGATGCCCGTGCCACCACAGCCCGGGGGCGAGGAAGCGCCAGGTGAAGAACTGGCCCGCCTCCAGGCCGATGCGATCGAGCCGGCGTCCGCTCATGTCGATGGCGACCGTGTCGCGGGCGACGGGGGTGACCGCGGTGACGACGAGCCGGTGTTCCAGCGTCGCGAAGAGCGGCAGGAACACGCGGTAGGTGAGGACGACGAACGCGGTCACCACCCAGACCGCCAGCCACCCTGCGGCGGCGAGCCCCGACGCGAACACCTCCCCCATCGTGAACTGGTGCGGGAGGCTCACGGCGACGGCGACGTAGGTGAGCAGGTGAATGCCGAACCACACCTCGTGCGGCAGGCGGGCGCGCGCCATCGCCACCGAACTGGCGGCCACCACGGCGAGGAGCAGGAGCCCCACCACGGCGAGGGCGGCGTCGTTCGTCGCCCACAGCTGCCCGAACTCCCCCCACCAGGTGAGGCCGTCGGCCAGCGCGTAGCCGGCCACCACGAACAGGCCGTGGAACACCAGCCCGAGAAAGGCCGGCTTGCCGAGGCTGGCGTGAATCCTGAGGGCCCGGTCGTGGCCCAGAACGCGTTCCACGGCTGGGACGCGGGCCGCCAGCCACAGCATCTCGACGACGATGGCGGTGGCGACCAGCCCGGAGAGGATCCCCGCGCCGGTCAGCAGCCCGGCCGGTGAGGAGGCGGCCTGGCTCAGGCCGCCGGTGGCAAGCCAGGCGACGACGGGCACCGCCGGCCACACCCAGGCGAGGACGGTCAGGACGCCGCGCGCCCGGGCCGGGCCCCTGCCCCGCGGCGCGAGC